>CAZXHW010000046.1:0-17965 GCA_964639915.1 uncultured Heliomicrobium sp. | reverse complement strand
GTTGGCCAGCATTCAAACGCTGTGCGTCGGGCTTCGGCTTCGTCTTCCGCCCAACAAACAGTCATCTCGGCGTAGCAGGGTTTGCCTTTGCCACCGGCTTTTTCAAATTGCTGTTTCAGCTCTTTATCAGGCGAAGTCGCACAAAGACCATTGCCGATCCGTCCGGCCAGTTCTGCCGCCTTTGGCCCGCTGGCCGCAATCAGAATAGGCGGCGGTTCATCCGGCAATGTGTAAACGCGCGCGTTTTCCACGGTGTAGTAAGTTCCACGATGGCTTTGCTGGCCGCCCTGCCACAGCAAACGGATGACGGAAACGGCTTCTTCCAGCATTTCCAGCCGCACGTCAGCTTCGGGCCAGTGATCGCCAAGGATGTGCTCATTCAGGTTTTCGCCCGAACCCACGCCTAGCAAAAATCGGCCAGGCATCATCGTCGCAATGGTCGCCGCAGCTTGCGCGATGATGGCCGGATGAATGCGAACCGTCGGACAGGTAACGGCCGTTCCAATTTTCAGCCGTTCCGTTACCTGCGCGATGCCGCCGAGCACCGCCCACACAAAAGAGCTTTGCCCTTGTTTGTCCACCCAGGGATGGTAATGATCCGAAATCATTGCGAAATCGAAGCCAGCCTCTTCCGCCAGATGCGCGCAATGAATCAGGTCTTCCGGCGATTGTTCCTCGCTGCAAAGTTTGTAGCCGATTTCAACCATCGTTACTCCTTCCAATTTGTGGTTTTTGTTAGGTCTTTTTATCGGGAATCTCTTCCCAAATTTCGAGAACAGCCCCACTTAGGCGGGGACATCACCTTTCATTTCACGATCCCAGTGACGATGTTTTGCGATTGCCTCGATGAACGCCGTTGCGGTTTTGCCAACCTGGCCATTGCCACTGATAACGCCCGGTTCCGAAACCGGTTGATTCTTCGCTTCACCATTACCGGCGTTAGCCTGCGCCTTGCCGATGTAAGAAGTGCGCAACAATTCACTACCCTCTCCGCTTGCGGCAATGGTTTTACAGTGCTTGTAAGCCTCATTAACAAAGTGAAGAGCGTCCGCTTCGGCCAGCAAAGCCTTTACACTTTGTTCGCCGCCCGGAACATAAACGGCGTCAAACAGCACTGAAGAAGTGGTGAACAAGCTGAAATCAATTTTGACATCGGTGCCTTTCGCACCCGTCAAATTCCCCAGCCTTGGCGCAACGATCTTCACCATCGCTCCCGCTGCCGCCAAAGCTTTCTTCATGGCTGAAACGGCAGCATCATCAAATCCGTCAGCAACAAGAAAGGCGATCTTGCGGGTTTGAATGCCATTACCCGGTCTGCTCATCTGGCTCAGCGCTGGAGAAATGACAATTTCCTTGCTGATGGGTTTTGGCTGAAACTTCCTGGGGTCGCCATCCGCCGGAATACTTTGGTTTGGTGGTTCATCAAGCTTTTTGGGAACAGCTATGCCCAGACCTTCTGCAACTCCTTCAGCCAAAGTGCGATCAACGAAGGCAAGCAATCCCACCATGCGCTCCCGAATCGCCGGTATTTCGACCTTGCCTAGTTCAAACCGTAGCGCCTTGATGATGTGTAGCTTTTCAGGCTCCGACTGGCTGTTAAAAAACATCGCTGCCTGGCTGAAGTGATCGAAAAAGCTTTCGCTGCGACCACGGATTTTGTGGGCATCTATACGCTCGGGATAACTTGCAAATCCTCCTTCGGCCAGGTTCGCCTGGAAGGGACATCCACCGCTGATCCGATTGGGCTCGTAACTGGTCTGGCCGCGATTGATCGTCTGGCGCATGTGGCCGTCGCGCTGATTGTTATGAAGCGGCGCGATGGGACGATTGATAGGAATTTCATGAAAGTTCGGGCTGCCTAACCGAGTCAATTGCGTATCGGTATAAGAAAACAAGCGGCCTTGCAACAGCGGATCGTTGGAGAAATCAATACCCGGCACAATGTGTCCGGGGTGGAAAGCGACCTGTTCAGTTTCGGCGAAAAAGTTATCCGGGTTTCGATTAAGCACCATTTTGCCGATTGGACGAACAGGAACCAGTTCTTCGGGAATCAGTTTGGTCGGATCAAGCAAGTCAAAATCAAACTTGTGCTCGTCCGCTTCTTCAACAATCTGCACGCCTAACTCATATTCCGGATATGCGCCATTTTCGATGGCTTCCCATAAATCGCGGCGGTGAAAATCGGGATCTTTACCGGAAATCTTCTGCGCTTCATCCCATACAACCGAATGCGTTCCCAGCACTGGGTTCCAGTGAAATTTGACGAAGCGCGATTTGCCGCGTTCGTTAACCAGGCGAAAGGTATGGACCCCAAACCCTTGCATCATTCGAAGGCTGCGCGGGATGGCGCGATCAGACATCGCCCACATAATCATGTGCATGGATTCGGGCATCAGGGAGATGAAATCCCAAAACGTGTCGTGCGCAGAAGCAGCTTGGGGGATTTCGTTATGCGGTTCCGGTTTAACCGCGTGGATCAGGTCAGGAAACTTGATCGCGTCTTGAATGAAAAAGACCGGAATGTTGTTGCCGACCAGATCATAATTGCCTTCTTCTGTATAAAACTTGACGGAAAAACCGCGCACGTCACGCGCCAAATCGGTTGAACCGCGCGAGCCAGCGACGGTTGAAAACCGCACGAAAACAGGCGTTTTCACCGATGGGTCTTGCAGGAATTTTGCCTTTGTCAGCGGGGCCAGCGATTCATAAACCTGAAAGTAACCGTGTGCTGCTGAGCCGCGCGCGTGAACGACGCGTTCGGGAATACGTTCGTGATCAAAATGCGTGATTTTCTCGCGCAGGATGAAATCTTCCAGCAGTGATGGTCCGCGCTCGCCTGCTTTGAGCGAATTTTGATTGTCATTGATGCGAAGCCCCTGATTGGTGGTCAGAAACTGATCTGTCCCATCTTCGGAAAAACGCGCCAAGTCGTTTGCTTTGGCGCTACTATTCGTCAGCTTGTCATTCTTATTTTTTGCCATAATTCCTCATTGGATGTTCAACGAAATTACTTCTGTATAGAGCTTGAAGGGATGAAGATGCTTTAGGGATGGCAACAAAGTGTCACCATCCCTAAAGGCAATATCGGGATAGATGTTACGCATCGCTACATTACATGGTGTTCGAATTTTGCTAAGACATTTCTCTTGAATGTATTTTTCGGAAACAGCCTGCAATGTCATTTAACGAGTTAACTGTGTCCGGCTGGCTTCCAGTGCAATCGTCGCGCCAACAGCAATCCTCAACAATAACATTCTCTGCTGCCTTCTCCCTTTTTCGATTCGGCATTGATCTTGCTGAGGGAAAAGAACGATGCGGCAAGAAAGGAAGGTGGGTTCTGGAATAGCTCTTATCATCAACGAATCCTGTTTGAAGCAGCTACTCCCCAGTCGCTCGGCCTTAAACAAATCCATTACGAAGCTTCCTTTTTTAAGGGAAATCCCCTATTTCGTTTTCTTTCTTTTCCAATTGTGGTGTCAAGATGAGCGTGAGAGTTTACTTGTCCGATTAAAAATGAATCCTCGATTACCAAAGTTGACTTGGCAAAATTGCTCTTTGGGAAACGTGGCTATCCTTGGGATGCCATAAGCAATACAAACGCCATAATCGAAGGAGAAGGAACGTGTACATTCTGGAAAATAGTAATAACGGCATTTGGCTGGGTCACTTCACGGGAACCGAAACCGTGGACGCCCCATCAAACGATGACTCACTCCCTGCTCAGGTCATGCCTCAATCGCTACCGCAACATTTGGAAAACCTCAAAGGAACAAACAAGATTCTTGCTGAAATGCCCTACGACGACCTCGCGCGCCTTGCCACTCAAATGGAGCCGATTTCTTTTACGCGTCAAGCAGAGATCCGCGATGTGGAAAACGGAGACTGCTACATTCACTTCCCATTGGATATGGTGGTCTCACAACTTTCTATCTTCAATGATGGCAGCACGGCCGAAGTTGCCCTCATCGGAAGTGAAGGAATGGTTGGCCTCAATTATATTTTTAACTCTTCTTCCCCAGAGCTATGGACTTGCATTGCCGTTGCGGGAAAGGCAATGCGAATGCGGGCCAAAGATTTGAAGAGGGAGTTCGATCGGGGCGGCGCTCTGCAACAGCTTTTATTGCATTATGCTGGGGATTACGTAGAGCAGGTTTCGCGTCGTGCCGTCTGCAACAGTCAGCACAGGATCGAGGAACGCCTGGCAAGCTGGCTGTTGATGATGCACGATCGAGCAGGCCGTGATCTGTTGCTGACCCAGGAACAGATTTCCTGCATGTTGGGAACGCGTCGCTCCAGCATTACGCTGGCGGCTGTGTCGCTTCAACAGCAAAACATTATCAGCTACCTGCGGGGTCGCATTCGGGTTATCAACCGGAATGCTTTAGAAAGGGCTGCTTGTGAGTGTTACAAAGCAATCAGTTGCAAGAAAGGAAACATCGCAGCCGGCTGACGACCTTTGCCAGAGTAACAATAATGAAACAGAAATAACCAATGCCCTCACTGTTGGGCAACAGTGAGGGCATTGGTTTTTCGTCACACTGATAAAAAGCTATGGACGGGTAGAAGAAGAAGGACTCTTTCCGGATTTGCCGGAGCTATCACTCGACTTGTCGCCGCTCCCTACAGTGGAAGCGATCTCTCGGACCATACGGTGATGTTCGCGAAGTGTCGGCAGTGTTTTGCTGGCCCAATCTTTTAATTCTTGGTCCTTCCCCTTATCAGCTTGTTTTTGGAAAAGCTCCACAGCTTTCTCATGATCTTTCATCTGCTGCTGCATATATGCACGGTCAAATTCAGCTCCAGAAAGTTTTGAAAGCCGGTCTACCATCGCCTGATCCCTTCCTTGGGATTGAGATCCCATTGACGTATTTGAGCGATCGCCGCTTTGCGTCTGCGTTGTGGACTTGGTCGTAGATGTCTGACCGGTTGTTTGTTGGTCGCTGGTTTGGGTTGTAGATTTAATTGTGGACGACTGGCCAGTGGTTTGATTGTCGCTGGACATCATCCCGTCCTGAGGCAAAGTTATCCCTTTCGTTGAAGCCAGTTGCATTAGTTCCTGGTTTGCCTTTGTGTGGTCATCTACCATTTGCTGAGCAAATTGCTTGACCTTTTCGCTTGATGCTCGTTGAACCGCCATTTGCCCTTGCCGAACTTCGGACATGCCCGCTTCGGACGCTTCCATCACAAAGCGACGATCAGAGCTGTCCAGATTTGACTGTCCCGAACGGCCCTGATCAGACTTGTTTTTATTTGTCTGGTCACGGTCTTGTTGTGTTTGTCCACTTTGACTTTGCGCATACGCAAGCATCGTCATGCTGGTTACGATAAAAATTGCTGCTAATAAAACTTGCTTTTTCATTTCCTCTCCTATTCAGAGCTGAGTTATTTACTTCAGGCTATCGGCGGCTCCGGCGAAAGTCGGTCGGATAACCAATTTGTAAGGGGATGCTTGGTTAAGGGTTGAGAACAATTCTGATGCAGGCGTCTTGTTTATTCAGAAAGAGGTCCTAGCCTGCGTGGGCTTCCTCCTGCCGCATCCGATGCGTAATGATGAAGCTTGGATTAATATCGCCCCTTTCAATGCATTTGAGCAGAGGGCTAAAGTATCGCGGAACGTGCGTTTGACCAGTTTTGATTGTCAGTCTTTTATTCATCCTTGCGCCGAGCGGAATCTTGTCATCCACTTCACTATAAACACCCGGAACTGAAACCGTACCGGCATTTCGGCAATCCCTCATGGCTTGTCGAAATGCCATTTTTCCTCTTCTGGTCATGAGTCTCTGTTCAGCTATTGGTGTTTTTCACCAAGCAGCTTACGAATTTCCAATCACTCCATTGATCAGTTTTATATGCCAGATGCTCAACTACTTCTGTTCGGCTTCGAACAGAGTGCCTAATTGTTGGGCGTTTTATCCGGCGATTTCGCATATCGTTATTTTCTGATTAGGTATTGGGTGCGCTCTCGTACCGACACTATGATCTTCGGGCATTAAATGAGTAACATCAGTTGTTTGGGTGACGATTCCAGGTGGAGTTGAATGATTATCAGAAACTGTTATTTAACCGCCTTCAGACGACTGACAACTGGCTGGTGTTTTGCGGAAACGGTTTAGCTTCGCGGCTTAATTGACGATGACGCCAGCAGATTCCAGAGCAGGATGGAATTCACCAGCCCTGTAATTCTTAATCAACTTTCAGTAGGAGGAAAAACAACAAATGGCCGATACAGCAACTTGGCAAGCTAGAGACACAACTGAAGCTGCGCAACATACGGAAGGACCGGTAGCGCGGACAATCGAACAGCAAACGGCAAAGCTACCATCGGATCTATTCCTTTGGGCCGCAGTTGGAGCGATTGGAGTTTCAGCTTTTCTTGAATTTTCCGGCAACGAAGAGAAAGGCCGTTTTGTCGGTCAATGGGTTTCACCGTTTCTGCTTTTTGGTCTTTATAACAAACTGGTGAAAGTCGCCGGTTCAGATCGCTTACATCAATAAGCGCGCCCAAGTATAAAAATGGACACGGAGCAAGCAACTTGCTCCGTGTCCATTTTTATCGAATAGAGTTTAAGCTTATTCCTCTTCCTCATTGTCATTGCTTTGGCCGCCAGTTTTTCCCCTGCTCCGTCCGCTACCTTGACCGCTTCCCTGCCGTCCACTCTGCTGCCCCGTTTGCTGTCCACCCTGTTGCCCGCCTTGTCCACTCTGCTCACCCTGTCCACTCTGTCTGCCTTGCTGACTGCCACGACCTGATTGGCCGCCGCTCTGTTTCTTATCTTTCTCTTTGTTAGCCATGTTCATCTTCTCCTTTGTAAAAACTTGGTGGCTTAACCGATAGGGGAATTCCTATCGTTATTACTCCGCCAAGCCAAAGTAATCAGCGTCAAAGCTAGCTTACTGCCTTAATGCCTTCAGTCCGCTTCCGCACATAAAGCAAATACTAGCTCATCTTAATAACAATTTAGCCCATCCGCTTAACAACTATTTACCCAAAATAATATGACGTTACGGTACGCATACGAACTGAAGCACTTATGCGTAGCCGTGACAATAATTCTGGCCAGTACGACAGAAACTTTTCAACCAATAGTTTTGCCAACAACGCTTTCGGCGTCCGAAAGGGGCAACTGGTGGCCAACCAGTTCGGATATTCTATTGGCGGGCCGATCAAACGTGATCGAATCTTTTTCTTCCACAGCACTTAGGGCCATATCGTGCGCAGCCGCGAAAATCGCCTTGCGCTGGTGCCGACAGCCGGACTGCTATCTGCTTCGGCCCCGGCCACGCAGAATTTCTTTAATGCTTTTCCGCTCGGCGCAACAACGGTCAACAGCACACTGACGGTTGGCCAGGTGCGCAACCTGATTGGCCTGAACACTACGACGGGCAACGCCTTCGCGGCGCTTCCCGCAACGCTGCCAGCATTCAATTTAGTGCAGTTCAGTCCCTGGTCGGACGTGGGCGCGGGATTACCGCAGGATTCGCTGTTGACGACGGGGCGTGTGGATTGGCAGGTCAGCGACCGGTCGCAACTCTATATGCGTTATGCCTTTGAACACCGAGATCTCTTTGAAGGATCAAACTCCTTCAGCCCATTTTCGGGTTTCGATACAGGCGTGAACCAGCGGAACCATGGCGCGGTCATCAATTATTCCAGCGAGCTTTCACCCAAATGGGGGTACAACACTATCCTGTCATACAGCCGTTTGAATTCGATTCGTGAGCTAGGTTCGCAGCCGGCAATT
Source organism: uncultured Heliomicrobium sp. (assembly GCA_964639915.1). GTDB lineage: Bacteria > Acidobacteriota > Blastocatellia > RBC074 > RBC074 > RBC074. Next base: position 10,223 of record CAZXHW010000046.1, on the reverse strand, counting down.
CCACGATTGCTGCTGACGGGTGCAGGCGGTGCCAGCATTGGGAACCTGGCTGTAGCCTTGCCGGGATTCCAGCCTTTCAACGCTGGAATCAATCTCGCTTTCACCGGACCTGAGAATCTGATCCATATCAACCAGGACTTCAAAACGTCCTGGCAGACGCATCAGTTTACTTTGGGCGGCAGCTATTTTTACTCACAGGACAACCGCAGTTTCGGGCAGTTCACGAACGCCGCCATTACCTTGGGTGCTAGCTTGCCGCAGGCGCTCAACAATCTTGTGCTTGGCCAAGCCAGCACGTTCCAGACGGCAATCAATACAGCCGCTTCGTTGCCCGGACAGACGATTTCGCTGCCGGTCGCGCAGCCCAGCTTCAGCGGCAGCGCTTACAGCACGAACGATTTTGCGTTTTATTTCAATGATAGTTGGCACGCACATCCGCGCATCAACTTCAACATTGGGCTGCGATACGACTATTTCGGTCGAGCACGCAGCCGGGCAAGTCAATTTCAATCGGTTTTTTTCCCAGGCAATGGAACGAACGTTTTTGAGCAAATTCAGAACGGCACCGTTACGATTGCCCAGGATTCGCCGAATGATGTTCTGTTCAAACCCGACAATTACAACATCGCTCCACGTCTGGGATTTGCGGTTGCGTTGACGGCCGATGGACGAACCAGCCTGCGTGGAGGTTACGGCGTAACCTTTGAACGCCCGGCCAGCAATCCTGCTTTTGCTTTGGCTAACAGTCTGACAAGTCTTGGCGTAGTATCGCTGACAGCGAATGCAGGCGGCACGGGAACGATTCCAATCACGACTAATAATTTTGGCACGCTTACCGGAACAACCGGGACAGCGGTCTTGCCAACGACCCTTGTTTCCGGATTTCAGCGCAACAACTTTGAGACGGCGCGCGTGCATTTCTGGAATCTTTCGTTGGAGCGCGAGCTGTTGCCAAATACCGTTGGTTCGATCCAATACGTGGGCGCGGCGGGCCGCAATCTATATGCTTTATCAAACATCAACCGTACCGGCTCCGGTGCGGCTTTCAATTTTGCGTCTCCATCAACGGCCAGACTCAACTCTCAATTCGGCTCGATCTACTTCTTCAACAACGACGGACGGTCGAACTATCACGCATTGATTGCGGAACTGGCCAACAGCACCTGGAGAAGCATCGGGTTGCAGTTTTCCGCGCGTTATCGTTACTCGCGGGCAATGGATAACCTGAACGGAATCGTCAACAACGGGGCCGCAGGCTTCCTGGATCCTTTCAATCCGGGGCTGGATTACGGACCATCGGATTTCGACTTGAAACATCGCTTTTCCGCCAGTTTCAACTGGGGAGTGCCGTTCGAGCGACTTGGCGTTGGTACGGGATGGGTTGGTCGAGCGCTTGGAGGATGGCAGGTGACGGGCATTGTGCTAGCGCGTGGAGGATCACCGTTCACAGTCGTCAACTGCGCGAATGCCGCCAGCGCCGAATCACCTTGCCCACGCGCGATCGTGACTGGCGAGGTTGATAGTCTCGTGGGTGACAGTTCGGTATTCGATACCTCTATCGCCAATCGGTTCAATGTGCTTGGCGCGAACAATTTTGCGTTAGGCAGCTTCACCAATGTTCCAACAGCAAGTTCCGATTTCGGGCCTTTTGCGGCAGGAACCATTGGACGGAATTTCTTCCGCGGCCCTGGGTTCTGGAATGTGGATGCAGGCATTCACAAACAGTTTCCGTTGAGAGAAGAAATGGGGATTCAGTTCCGCGCTGAGCTTTTCAATCTTTTCAATCACGCAAATCTGTTTGTTCCCAGCAATGTAGACATCAGCTCAACGAACTTTGTGCCCGCGTTCCGAGACGGCCGCAGGCATATTCAGTTGGCCGTGAAGCTAACGTTCTAAGAGCCAATTGAATCCAAGAACAGCAAAGGCGCTGCTTCATTTGGAGCAGCGCCTTTGCTTTATCTTCTACCTTTTCTCAGCTCACGCCAGACCAACTCTTCGTATAGATCGGCTGTTTCTTCAAGTTCTATCAGCAGCGTATCCCTTTTGGTGATGAGTTTCATTAATTGTGGGGCTAAAGCTCTTCCTGGATATAAAGTCCTGAAAGAATAGAGGTGCTCGTTGGTTTGCTCAACCATCTCTTCCACTATCTTCGCGCGTTCAAGACTGCTCAGAATATCAATTGCATGTCCTAACTCATGCCCCAACACTTCCGCGTAACGCTCTTCACGCAATAATCCGGTGAAAGGAATCAGGCCGTTACGACGTTTGTTGATTGATCCCACCACTGCCTGATCAATGATAAATGGGTAAAGACGGATGACGGTGGTATGCCTGATCCCAACCGGATCAACCCGCTCAATGTAGAAGCTGCCCGCTGTGTTTCCATAAGCTTTCACTTCCGGAAACTCAATATAAATTCTGTTGCCACTCGTTTCAGCCCAATCCATCAAATACCGCAAAGTCGGATACAGCGAATTACCAGCCTTATCAGTCGCATAAACCAGGCGTTCCAACGAACACCAAGTTTGAAGCGACTTGGCCGATAATCGGCTGGTGTTGATTCCTGAGTGGGGCGCGCGTGGCAGGCACGGAACAAATTCCGAGATTTGCTTCGGCACTTGCTGGGCCATGCCCTGCAGCGGAAAAATAAGGATGTAAAAACCTGTGACTAGAACAAGGATGATACGCCGACTGATTGCCCCAAAATTAACGCTGAGGATTGCGCGTGTAAAGATACTACTAGCTTCCATTGGCCACCTTCTCTCTGCTTAACTCAACGACCTGGGGAGGGAAAATGTGCGGTTCCTGACATGCGAATGCTTCAATCACTGGGCGAGTGAGGTGAAAGGAGTTGCATTATTCAGAGACAACTCAGTAGCAATTCATGGTGAAGGAAAATTATTGTTTTAAATGGCCGTCGTCTGCACGAAGACGCACTTAGGCGAGTAATGCAACTTTTTTTTGATGCCTGAAGACTGGCTTTTGCCAGGGTTGGCGTTGACAGTATTACTTGACCGGATGGCTGAACAGCGAGTTGATTGATTCTCTGAGCGGTGTTCTGAATGAAGAGTGCATTTATGCGAAAGACAATCCTGCCCACACTGTAGCGCGTAACGTCTCCCAAAATTGGGGGAGCCGCAACGCCAGAACATTGTTTCAATGAACTGGCGTTGCGGCTCCCCGCTTCCCTTAGCTGCCAAGCATCCCCTACTGACAGCTAGGGGGGAAGATCGGAATCACCACACTTGCGCTGTTTTCCAGTGTCAGCGCGTGGAGGTTATGTCCCTGGTTAAAGGCTCCCACCGAGACAGCAGCATTGGTGTTGCGGTTGATTGCTGCACCAGTGATGCCGACGCCCGCCGTTTGCGAATAGAGCCTCATCCAGCCGCTGCGGCCAGCAGGAATGAAATTCTCGAAACGCGGCGTTGTTCGCGGAGAGTTATTGTTGATCGAGTTGCGGTACTGACACGGTCCATTGATCTGGAAGCTGATGCCAAGCTCTGCATCGTCGTACAGAATGCCGAACAATGTACCCAGCGTATTGGCGCCCGTGCCCAGATTGCCGCCGATCCGGTTGACGATCAGCAAGGTGTCATTGCCATCCGCGCGGCTGCCGACATTCGACAAGGCCAGTGATCGCGGCAATTGGTTGTACATCAACCCATCAAAGTTCAGGGTTACCGATCCTGAAGTCAGATTGCAGTTCAGGTTCAACAGGCTGGGCAGAGCAGAGATGGATTCTGCGCTCAGATTCGCCTGGTGGCCAGAAGAGAATTTGACGTATTCGTCGCCAATCAAGTTGTTGAACAAAATCGGACAGCCTTGATTGCTAACCGCCACAGCAACCATATAGCCCGTTACGCCAGGATCAATATCCGAAGCCAGGAAGCTGGTTGTTTGCTGCGCAGTCAGACAAATGTACGAATCGGAAACCGAGCAGCTTGCTCCATCCACAAAGAACAGATGCAGAGAAACTCCTCTGGTTGGGTCAATGTTTGTCATTGAGATGCGGGTGTTTTGAGTATTTCCACCCGTCGCGTCTGACGTGTAGATCGGGAAGATCAGAACCGAACCGGATTTCTGATCGCTGATGGGCGACGTTGACGGGAATGGTCTGCCCTGTCCCGCGACATTATCCACCGTCGTCGGATCGGAAGCGGTGTTGTTCCCCGCATTCGAATCTCCGGCCACTGCAACGGTCGCAGTATTGATGACAGTGGGATACGCTGCTGCGCCGACGAATGCGGTCAACGTGATTTCACTGATTGCGCCGGAAATCATTGGAGCGTTACGCGTGCAGGTGACAACCTGACCCGCCGCGTTACACGTCCATCCCTGACCCGTTGCCGACCGATACAACAAGCCGTTGGGCAAGGTGTCTGTCACAGTAATCACGCCAGAGGTGGAAACCTGACTGATGTTTTCAACCGTGATCTTGTACACGCCCATCTGTTCGACGAAGAAATTGCCTTCGTGAGATTTGCTGATTGCCAGGTCAGCGCCTTGACCAATCAAGGTTGTTACCGGCGGATTGGTGTTGTTGGACGTATTTGAATCCGTGACTCCGGCTGGTGACGCGACCGTTGCCACGTTGGTGATGGTGCCGGACGCGTTAGCTGCGACAGTCGCTGTCACAACGTATGTCGCCGTGCCGCCGTTAGCCAAATTTGCCGTCGTGGCAATGTTGCCGGTTCCATTGGCCTGTCCGCAGCTAGAACCTCCGGAAGCCGTACACGTCCAACTGATATTGGTCAACGAACTGGAGAACGTGTCAGCAACCGTCGCGCCCGTTACTGCGCCAGGACCGTTGTTGATCACAGTGATGACGTAATTGATCTGGCCGCCCGGCGACACATTGCTGGGTCCGGTTTTGGTGATTGCCAGATCAGCCATCGCGTTGATGATGTCTGGTCCGTCTGTGGCCGAATTGTTCGCGCCGTTTGGATCAGGAATTGTAGACGGTGCCGTCACCGTTACGGTGTTTGATAACGTCCCGGTGGCATTGCTGGCAATTTGCGCCACCAACGTGAACGTTGCCGTGCCATTCGGAGCCAGACTGACGGTCGTTCCGATATTGCCCGTCCCAGTTGGGGAGGCGCAGCTTGAGCCGGCAGACGCCAGACAAGACCACGAAGCACTGGTGATGATCGCAGGCAGCGTGTCACTGACCGTCGCACCCGACACCGCGCTGGGGCCGTTGTTTGTCACAACGATGGTATAGGTCGTCGAACCGCCTGCCGTCACCGAAGTCACTCCGTTGGTTTTGGTAACCGCCAGATTGGCTTGCGGCGTCAGGTTATCGGTATCGGTTGCCGAATTGTTGCCCGAAACCGAATCGGTAACTCCGGTTGGCGCAGCGACGCTGGCTGTGTTTGCCAAGGTGCCGGTCGCGCTGGCGGATACTGCCGCCGCCAGTGTGAAGGTTGCCTTGCCGCCCGGAGCCAGATCCACCGTCGCATTGATGCTGCCTGCGCCGTTGGCCGCGTCGCAATTCGATCCGGACGTAGCCACACACGTCCAGGTTGCCGAACTGATCGAAGCCGGCAGCGTGTCGGTCACCAGAGCGTTTGTGACTGCGCTGGGGCCGTTGTTTGTGACCACGATTGTGTAATTCGTCGTCTGGCCAGGAATCGTTGACGCTGCGCTGTTGGTCTTGGTGATGGCCAAATCCGCTTGCGGCGTCAGGTTGTCGGTATCGGTCGCAGAGTTGTTGGCCGTGCTGTTTTCAACGACTCCGGTCGGAGCAGTAATTGCCGCCGTCGTCGTCAAGGTTCCAGTCGCGGTCGGAGAAACCGATGCCAGTATCGTGTAGGTCAGCGATCCGCCGGACGGCAGATTGGCCGTATGGGTGATGCTGCCGGTTCCGTTTGCCGCCGGACAGATTGCTCCGCCAGCGCCCACGCAAGTCCAGGTCGGATTCTTCAGGCTGGATGGCAACGGATAACTGATCACTGCTCCGTTGGCAGCGCCAGGACCGTTGTTAGTGGCGACAACCGTATACGTCAGATTGTTGCCAGGCACCGCCGTCGTCACCCCGTCAGTGTTGGTAATGACCAAGTCCACTGTCGGAATCAACGTATCCGTATCGGTCGCGGAGTTGTTGCCCGGATTCGGGTCAACCGCTCCTGCCGGAACGGCAGTGGTGACGATGTTCGACAACGTACCGGTCGCGCTGGACGAGATGGTGGCCACGACAGTGAAAGTCGCCGTGCCGCCGCTGGCCAGATTGACCGTTGTTGCGATGCTGCCCGTGCCATTGGCCGCGCCGCAGCTAGAACCGCCCGATGCCACGCACGTCCAGTTGGCGCTGGTAATTCCCACCGGCAAGGTGTCAATCACCGAAGCGCCCGTGACGTTCGATGGGCCACCATTGCTGACGACGATGGTGTAGGTGGTGTTCGTGCCAGGAACCACCGACGTTGCACCATTGGTTTTCGTGACAGCAAGGTCTGCCGTGACCGTTGCGTTGTCGGTATCAATCGCCGTGTTGTTACCCAGGTTCGGATCAGTTACGCCAGCAGGCGCTGTGATCGTCCCCGTGGTACTCAACGGGCCGGATTGGCTCGCCGAGATGTTGGCGACGATGGTGTAGGTCAGCGATCCGCCGGAAGGCAGGTTGACTGACGCACCTATCGCGCCACTGCCCGAAGCCGCCGGACAGGTTGCACCGCCTGCACCCGTGCAAGTCCACGTCGCGCTGCTGATACCCGCCGACAGCGGATAAGTCAGCGTTGCGCCGGTGACGTCGCTTGGACCGTTGTTCGATGCAACAACCGAGTAGGTCGTCGAACCGCCAGGGGTTACTGCTGTAACACCGTCCGAATTGATGATTGCCAAATCGGCTTGCGGCGTCAGGTTGTCGGTATCGGTCGCCGAGTTGTTGCCCGCCGTTCCATCGGTCACGCCTGCCGGTGCGGCTACTGTCGCTGTGTTAGCCAGCGTTCCCGTTGCGTTTGAAGCAATCGTCGCCGTCACGGTGAAGATCGCCGTTCCGCCCGAAGCCAGGTCAACCGTTGTCGCAATGCTGCCCGTGCCGTTGACCGCGTCGCAGTTGGAACCTTGCGAAGGCACGCACGTCCAGCTTGCCGATGTGATCGCCGCTGGCAGCGTGTCGGTCACCACCGCGTTGTTGACTGCGCTGGGACCATTGTTCGTGACAACGATTGTGTACGTCGTTGTCTTGCCCGGAACCGCCGTCACCGAGTTGTCATTCTTGGTGATGGCCAGATCGGCTTGCGGCGTCAGGTTGTCGGTATCGGTCGCCGAATTGTTCGCAGCGCTGGATTCGGTTACGCCTGCTGGCGCTACGACCGCAGCCGTGTTGACCAAGGTTCCGGTCGCGCTGGCCGAAACGGTTCCGGTGACAGTATAGGTCGCCGTGCCGCTCGGCAACAGATTGGCCGTCGTTGCGATGCTTCCAGCGCCTGTGGCCGCTCCGCAGCTAGAACCGCTTGAAGCCACACACGTCCAGCTTGCATTCAAGAACGAGGCTGGGAAAGCATCAGTGATCGAAGCCCCGTTGACCGCGCTCGGTCCGTTGTTGGTGACGACGATGGTGTATGTCAGGTTGTTGCCTGGCACCACGCTCGTCACACCATCGGTCTTGGTGATTGCCAAATCCACCGTTGGCGTCAACGTGTCCGTATCGGTTGCGGAGTTGTTGCCCGACGCAGGATCAACAGCTCCTGCGGGAGCCGCCACCGTGGCTTTGTTGACCAAAGTGCCGGTCGCGCTGGGAGAGACGGTGGCCACAACCGAGAAGGTCGCCGTGCCGCCGCTGACCAGATTGACTGTCGTTGCGATGCTGCCTGCGCCATTGGGCGCGCCGCAGCTTGAACCGCCCGATGCCGTACACGTCCAGGATGCCGCTGTGATTCCCACCGGCAAGGTGTCAATCACGGAAGCGCCCGTTACGTTGCTTGGGCCGTTGTTGGTAACCACGATGGTGTAGGTGGTGTTTGTGCCAGGAACCACCGAGGTCGCGCCGTTGGTCTTGGTGATCGAAAGATCAGCCACGACCGTGGCGTTGTCGGTGTCAATCGCGGTGTTATTGCCCAAATTAGGATCGGTCACGCCAACTGGCGCAGAAATCGTTGCCGTTGTACTCAGCGGGCCAGACTGGCTCGCCGAGATGCTAGCCACGATTGCGTAGGTCAACGAACCACCGGACGGCAGGTTGACCGTCGCGTTGATTGCGCCGCTGCCCGAAGCCACCGGGCAAGTCGCTCCGCCTGCGCCCGTGCAAGTCCACGCCGCGCTGCTGATACCCGCTGGCAGCGGGAAGCTCAGGCTGGCGCCTGATACGTTGCTCAGGCCGCTGTTCGAAGCCACGACCGTGTAAGTCGTCGTCGCTCCGGGCGTCACCGTGGTTACGCCGTCTGTGTTAGTAACGGCCAGATCGGCGATTGGCGTCAGGTTGTCGGTATCGGTCGCCGAATTGTTGCCTGCCGCATCCGTCACGCCTCCGGGCGCTGTCACTGTTGCCGTGTTGGCCAGTGTGCCAGTCGCATTCGCCGCGACTGTTGCCGTCAGCGTGTACGTCGCCGTGCCGTTTGGCGCAAGGTTGGCGGTTGTGGCGATGTTGCCTGTACCGCTTGCCTGGCCGCAGCTTGAACCAGCCGAGGCCACACAAATCCACGAAGCGTTCGTCCGCGTCGCGGGCCGCGTGTCCGCGACCGCCGCGCCGGAGACGCTGCGGGGGACGGCGGTGGCAACGCCGATGGTGTAACTGGTCTGCGCGCCGGGCACCAGACTGTTGACGTTATTGGTTTTCGTGATGGACAGGTCAGCCGTTGGCGACAGCGTGTTCGTATCGGTTGCCGAATCGGGACCGTTCGGATCAGTCACGCCTGCTGGCGCAGCCACCGTCGCGGTGTTCACGACTGTCCCGGTTGCGCCCGGAGCCACTCTCGCCGTCAAGCTGAAAGTCGCCACGCCGCCCGGCATCAGGTCAACTGTTGCATTGATGTTGCCGATGCCGACGGATGCGTCGCAGTTCGATCCCGCCGTCGCCACACACGTCCACGTGGCGTTGGTCAAACTCGCTGGCAACGTGTCCGTCACCAAAGCATTTGAAACCGCGCTTGGGCCGGTGTTGGTCACCGTGATGGCATAGGTCGTCTGCGTGCCTGGAACCAGGCTGCTGACGCCGTCCGTCTTGGTGATCGTGAAGTTGGCCGTTGGCGTCAACGTGTCAGGTCCGTCAGTCGCCAGGTTGTTGGCAGCGTTCGCATCATTTACACCAGCGGGCGCTGTCACGCGCGCGCTGTTTGAAACCGTGCCGGTTGCTCCCGGAGCAACGGTCGCCGTCAGCATGAAGGTCGCCGTTCCGCCATTCGCCAGATTGACGATGGCGTTGATGCTGCCCGTGCCCGCACCCGAACCGCAGCTTGATCCAGCCGAAGCCGCGCACGTCCACGAAGCATTGATCAGATTCGACGGCAGGAAGTCTGTCACCGCAGCGTTGCTGACCGGCGCAGGGCCGTTGTTGCTGACAACGATGGTGTACGTCGTCGGCATACCCGGCACCAGGCTTGCCGCACTGTTGGTTTTGGTGATGGCCAGATCGGCAGTCGCCGCAACCGTGTCAACGTCGGTCGCCGAGTTGTTGCCCGATGCAGGATCAATCACACCTGCACCTGCCGCCACTGTCGCAGTGTTCGACAGCGTTCCGAACGTGCCCGGCGCGACGGTTGCCGTCAGCGTGTACGTTGCCGTGCCACCAGGTAACAAATCCACGGACGTTGCAATGCTGCCGGAACCGCTGGCTGCGTTGCAGACAGAGCCGCTGGAAGCCACGCACGTCCACGTCGCGCCTGTCAGCGCCGCAGGCAAGGTATCGGTCACAACGGCGTTGTTGACTGCGCTGGGGCCGTTGTTGCTGACGACGATGCTGTAAATCGTCTGTGCGCCCGGTTGCAGACTGGCAACGTTGTTGGTCTTGGTGATCGCCAGATCCGCTTTCTGGATGACGCCCACCGTCACTGCATTCGAGTTCCCAGCAACGCCGGAAGTCGCCGAAGCGATGGCGAAGCTGTTTGGCCCAACCGTAGCAGGTGCATCTGCCGCTACTTTCACAACCAGCGTCACCGTGCCAGTTGCTCCCGCGCGCAGAATCTTGTCGGGCGGAGCCGCGTTCGATCCTCCGTGCGGATTGCAAGTCAGCGTTGACGTGCCGCTGTTGAAGGTGCAGGTTCCCGGCGAAGCAAACGCTCCCGTACCGC
>CAZXHW010000045.1:0-18005 GCA_964639915.1 uncultured Heliomicrobium sp. | reverse complement strand
GCCAATCCGGCGACAGCCCGCTTAGTTGAGGCACATCGGCAGGCAGCAAGGCCGTCAGTCCTTCCACCAACCAAAGCGAAAGCAACAATCCCAACGCGCCGCCCGCCAATGCCAGCAGCAGGCTTTCGATCAAAAACTGTTGAATGACAGCCCCACGGCTGGCACCCAGCGCAGTGCGGATGGCGATTTCGCGCTGCCGCGACGTTGCGCGGGCAAGCATCAAATTTGCGACGTTAACACAAGCAATCAACAAGACAACGCCAACGATGCCCAGCAACAACCACAAAGCCTTGCTGGCGTCACGAACAAATAATTCGCGCAACGGCTCAACGGTGATGGCGCGTTTCGCCATCACTTTCGGATACTGCTGCGCCAAGGAGTTTTGGATTCCGGCGAGCTCAGTTTGCGCTTGCTGAACGGTAACGCCCGGTTTCAGCCGCGCGATCACGCCGGGGTAAGAGCGATAGTTGCGGCTGCCATTGGCCGATTCCTTGTCCGATGGATTCCCGTTGATGGCAGTCGTGACAAAAAAATCCACAGGCTCTTTCGCCAGCGGAAAGATGCCCGGCGGCGTTACGCCCACAATCTGAAACGGCTTCTCGTCAATCAGAACCTGACGGCCAAGGATTTTTTTGTCGCCGCCAAAATGCTTTTGCCAGCCGCTGTGCGACAGCATTGCGGCATTCAATCCTTCACTGCCGCCAGACTGTTCGTCGCTCGATTCAAACGCGCGACCAAGCAAAGGCATGATGCCAAGTGTTTTGAAAAACTCGGTTGAAACAACCGCGCCTTCCACACGCAGTGGCTCGCCTTCGCCTTTGAAAGTCGCTGTGTCTAAGTTTGCCAGCGCCATCGTTTCAAACGAATGACTCTGCGCTTGCCAGTCTTTGAAGTTCAGGTACGAAACGCCTTTGCTCGCCTCGACATCATCAGTTTTGAATTCGCGCAACACGACCAGCCGGGCTTCGTCGGTGTAAGGCAGCGGCTTGAACAACGCGGCGTTGATGACTGTAAAGATGGCCGAATTTGCTCCAATGCCCAGCGCCAGCGTGATGATGGCGATCAATGTGAAGCCGGGCTTCTTCACCAACGTTCGCGCGCCATACCGCAAGTCTTGCCATAAATGATTCATAGTTTCTCCGCACCTCTAGCAGGCGCTTTCTTCTCGATCAGACTTCAAATTAAGTGTCTGGTAAATTCAACCACGGGGAGCACGGGGCACACGGGGAAGAAAATGCCTGTTCCCAATCTTTCCCCGTGATCCCAGTGTTCCCCGTGGTTCAAATTCATATAACAGTTTCAAACTGAACTAAATTTCATTGGTTCAAGGTTTCGTTGTTGCTTCGCGGAACGCTGCCGCCACGCCTGCGCCGCTGACGTAATCGCCAAACAGAATCCGCTTCAGCATGGAATCGCCAGCCAATGCTTGACGAAACTCTGTCAGGTTCACGCTCTTGCGCACTTGTTCCAGCGTTTCGCCGCGCGCGACAGCTTGCGCGGTTTGATCTTTCAGCGAAGCCAACAGCCTTGCCGTTTGTCGCAAATAGGCATCGTCGCGCATGACAGGCCCGTGGCCTGGAACAAAGATTCGCCCTTGTAACGTCAGCAATTTTTCCATCGTCGCACTGTACGCCGCCGGAAAAGAGGTTGAGCCGACCAACGGAATTGGCCACACCACCAAATCGCCAGTCATCACAATGCCTTCTTCGGGCAAATGAACCACCAAGTCAGCGGCGGTGTGCCCGCGCCCAAAATGGCGAATTTCAATCGTGCGCTTGCTGCGATGCAGGGTTAAGCGATCTTCGACAGTCAGCGTAGGCAGAATGATTTGCACGTTCGGCGCTTCGGCCAAAGCGCGTTCCAGCCACGCCGCGTCGGCCAAATAATTGGTGCGTTCTTCATCAGTGATGGGTGTGCCAGCCAAGCTTTTGTTCTCTTCAACCAGCTTGCGCAAGTTTGCGGCGTAATCCTTGCCGCCTTGCAGCATTCCCTGCCGGTTGGCTTCTCCAACAGTGGGGCGATCTTTCAGCGTGCTGACGTGGCCGATGAATTCGACGTTGGGGAAGGCTTCGCGCCAGACTTGATTGCCGATGATGTGATCGTCGTGCCAATGCGTGTTGACGACATACTTGACCGGTTTGTTTGTCAGTATCCGCAGCGCTGCCAGTAACTGTCGGGTCGTCGCCAGGCTGGCGCTGGAATCAACGACGACAACATCCTGATCGTTGATGATGAAAACATTATTGGGATCGAAGGAAAACAAGGGCGGCTGTTTGCGAATGGCGGCAAAGACGCCATCGGCCAGCTTTTGGATTTCAAAATCGCCGATTACAGTTTGAGTCTGCCCAGAAGCTACGCCTTGCCCGGTTTGAGACTTGACTGGCAACGTTCCGCCTGTGCGCTGTTCCGCCAAAACCGATCCCATCCCCCAAAGGACCAAAATTACTAAAAGACCAATGCTTATCTTCTTACCTTGCATACAGCTCACTCAGCCCTCAAAGCAGTCATCGGATCAACTTTCGTCGCGCGCCAAGCTGGAATCCAACAAGCCAATAACGCCACCAATGTCAGCAGCAACGCGATGCCGCCAAATGTGACCGGATCGGCGGGCTTTACTTCAAACAACAAGGCTTCCATCCATCGAGTCAGCGCAAGCGCGCTGGCCAAACCCAACGCCAAACCGATGATGACCAACTTTAAACCCTGTCCCAGCACCAGCCGCAGCACATCCGCGCTTTGCGCACCCAGCGCGACGCGAATGCCGATTTCCTGTGTTTGCTGGGATACGGCATAAGAAATCACGCCGTATATGCCCGTAACCGTCAACAGCAAACCGGTAATGCCAAATAGCGCAAACAAGAAGGTGTAAAACCGCGCCTGCGCCACTGTCTCTGAAATTGCCTGCGTCAACGGCAGGACATTTGTCACCGGCACAGTCTTGTCGCCAGCGCGAATCGCTTCACTGAAGCCGCGAGTTAATCCGCTGGGATCATTCGTGGTGCGCACGAAAAAGTTTCCCCACGTCCAGCTATTCTGCAGAAACGGCAGATAGATTTCGGGTCTTGCTGCTCGGGTCAAACTGCTGTGATGCACGTCGCCAACGACGCCGACGATTTGCCACCGTTTGGGGTCGCCGTTGTTCTGGTTGGCGCCGATGTTGGTGATGATTTTGCCGAGAGGATCTTCAGTTTGAAAATACTGCGCCGCCAGAGATTCATTGATGATGGCGACGCCGTCTCCGCCTCGCTGATCTTGTTCGGTAAAGTAGCGGCCTTTTCGCAGAGGAATCTTGATCGCTTGAAAGTATTGCGACGTGACGCTGCGGTTGCTGGCAGAAGGTTCCTTGCCGGGTTCAGGGCTTGGACGACCTTCAATTCTGAAATCACTGCCCACGTTTCCACCGCTGAAAGGCATCGGCGCTACGAACGCAGCGCTTTCAACTCCCGGCAGGGCTTTCAAGCTTTCAAGCGTTTGGTTCACATAGCGGACTCGTTCTTCAGGATTTTCGTAAGCCGCTCTGGTCATGCTGATTCGGCCTGTCAACACGTTTTCCGGATCGAAGCCCGGCGATACATTCATCAGCACGCCGAAGCTGCGAATCATCAGCCCTGCTCCAATCAGCAACACCAATCCCAAAGCGACTTCCGCCACAACCAGCGAGTTTCGCCACAAACGCAATTCGCCGCCGCCCGTGGCATTTTTTGAACCGGCTTTTAACACTTCGTTGATGTCAGGACGGGAAGCTTTGAAAATCGGAAGCAAACTAAACAGCACGGCGGTCAGGATCGAAACGCCCAGCGTAAACGCCAACACACGCGCATTGATCTGAACTTCTTCCACCCGCGGAAGCTGCTCCGCGCCGTAATACTTGATTGCGCTCAATCCCCAAACCGCCATCAACAAGCCAGCGCCGCCAGAAAGCACCGCAAGCAGCAAACTTTCCGTCAGCAAATGACGGGCAATTCGCCAGGTTCCTGCGCCAAGGGCAACCCGCAAAGCCATTTCTTTCTGCCGTATGCTTGCCCGAACCAGCAGCAAATTCGTCACGTTCGTGCAGGCGATCAACAGCAGAAAACCCACGGCTCCCAGCAACACCCACAAAGCGCGGCGCATGTCAGCGCCAACGACCTGTTCATCCGCGCGCACCAGATACGCTGCAATGTCCCGGCTAGATCCTGGATATTGCCGCTCCAGATTCGCGGCGATGTTTGTCATTTCCATTTGAGCCTGCGCCAGTGCCACACCCGGCTTTAACCGTCCAATCGCCTTCAAAACCTGCGCTCCGCGCTCAGCCAGGTTTCCGCCTTCGCCAGCGATGGTGGTCAGAAGGTCGGTTTGTTTTGGAGCCAGTGGAAATTCAAAGCCCGGTGGCAAAATGCCGATCACAGTAAACGGCTTTCCATTCAACATCAGTTGCTGTCCCAGGGCAGATTCACTGCCGCCCATACGATTCTGCCAAAACTGATGGCCGACAATGACCGCTCCCGCAGCGCCGCGTTTTTCTTCGTCAACCTGGAAATCGCGGCCTCGTTGCATGTTCACTTTCAGAAGTGATAGGAAGTTGGCGGTGACGCGCATACCTTCTAATCGTTCGGCTTGATCTTCTTGCACCATGATGAAGCCGTTCGGTTTGTACGCCGCAATTGATTCAAAGCTTTGGGCTTGAGCGCGCCAATCCTGTAAATCCAGATACGAAACAAACCCTTCGGCGCGTTTATCTTTCGGCGTTCGCCAGATTGCAGTCACGCGATCTGCTTCTGTGAAGTGCGGCGGATTCAAAATCAAAGCATTGATGACACTGAAAATTGCTGTGTTCGCGCCAATCCCCAGTGCCAAGGTCAGCACCGCGATCAAGGTGAACCCAGGTTTCTTCAACAACATACGCGCACCGTAGCGCAAGTCTTGCCAGAAGGTTTGCATCTTGTTTTTTTCCTCCGCGAATACTGACGAACTTGCTTGCTGGGATATGAGCCTCAACGAACACTTGCTTTCAACCTCAGGATTGGCACAGCGCCTAGCCTAATTTTCCCATCAGTAAAGCTGCAATTAACAAATGCCGTGCCAATAAAAATCACCGGTAAAAAGCAGGAAAAGCACCCCAGAATGGGGTAAGGCAAGAGTTCCTGAACTAAAAACTGCGCCCTGAGTGCCCAAACTTTTCTTTTTAAATAAGCACATTGTTGATTATTGGGATCGTAAAATCCCAATATCGAGACACATCCCAATTTCCAGACAAGCCTCCAAAGATTTCGTCGGCTCTTGTCTGTCCATTGACATTCCTCTGAGTTCCTAAGCATTCTCTGTTTCAGACAATTCCTAAACTGAAAAGAGATGGAAATGCGAGATCGGGCAGACACATTGTTGACTTTCGGTAACGCAAGCAATGACGCGCATCAAAATGTGCCGTTGCCGGACGAATTGCTGGAAGCCGAAGTTTTGCTGACGACCTTGGCCAATGTTTTCTATCCGACAGAAGGCTCCGCAAATCAAAAAGAACGCGCCATTGCGGAAGAATTAGCCCGTCACGAAAAAGAATGGCCTGACGTCAAAGACACCTATCGCATTCTGGTCGAACAAATCCCGGCAGTCGTCTTTCTGGCCTTTTTTGATCACGGAATTGGCGAAGCGTACGTCAGCCCGCAAATCGAAAACACCCTCGGTTTCACGCAGTCGGAATGGCTGCAAGATCCTGTGCTCTGGTACAGACAGATTCATCCGGACGACAAAGAGCGGTGGAGCAGCGAGGCGGCGCGCACATTTTTGACCGGCGAACCGTTGCGATCGGTTTATCGTGTGCTGGCGCGCAATGGCCAGGTCGTTTGGTTTCACTGCGAAGTCAAAATGGTTCGTCACACGGATGGCCGCCCCTGGTTCATTCATGGCGTCGGTTTTGACATCAGCGAGTTGAAACAAACGGAAGCCTCTTTGGGTCGCAGCGAAGAAATGCTGCGCGGGATTTTTGAATTCGCGCCAGACACGATGGTGGTGGTAAATCGCAACGGATGCATTGAACGCGTCAACACGCAGGTCGAACGGATGTTCGGATACACACGGGACGAACTTCAGGGACAGCGTGTCGAGATGCTGCTGCCAGAGCGGTTTCGCGGCAAGCACGCGGCTCATCGTGCCGGTTACATGGCGGACCCGCACTTGCGCCCTATGGGAATGGGGTTGGTTTTGTATGGCCAGCGCAAAGACGGAAGCGAATTCCCCGTCGAAATCATGCTCAGCCCGGTGGAGGAAGGATCAAACAGCTTGGTAATCGCCGTCATACGCGACATCACACGGCGCAAACGCGACGAAGAAGCTTTACGTGAACAGGCCAAACGAATGGAAATTCTTTCGCGTCGTTTGATCGAGGTGCAAGAAGCAGAGCGTCGCCGCACCGCGCTGGAATTGCATGACGAGATCGGCCAGATTTTGACCGGCTTGAAACTTAAACTCGAAATGAGCGCCCGGCAATCTGATGAACCCATGCGGGCCAATCTGATCGAAGCGCAGTCGTTAGTCAATGATCTGATGGCGCGCACGCGCAAGCTATCGCTTGATCTACGACCAGCGACGCTCGACCACCTGGGACTGCTTTCCGCGCTGCTGCGCCATGTCCGGCAATACAGTTCTCAAACCAATGTGCGCGTGGATTTTCGCCACAATGGTTTGGAAGGACGGCGGTTTGCGCCAGAGCTTGAGACGGCGGCTTTCCGCATTGTGCAGGAAGCGCTAACGAATGTTGCGCGTCACTCCGAAGCCGATGAAGCGCTGGTCCGCATTTGGGCAGATCAACACACGCTGGCCGTTCAGGTGGAAGACAGTGGCAGCGGTTTTGATTCCGAAGCCATGCTGGCTTCGGATTTTTCTACGGGCCTGACGGGCATGCGCGAACGCGCATTGTTGCTGGGCGGCACGTTCGTCGTTGAATCTCAACCAGGCAATGGTGTGCGATTGACGGCGGAATGGAGCTTTGACGACAACCACGATCTGCAATTTCATAACGAAGGCTGAAGTGTATGAGCGGCAAAACAACTTCCATTGTGCTGGCTGACGACCACCGAATTGTGCGGGAAGGACTGTCCGTCCTGCTCAGGGCCGAGCCCGATTTCAACGTAATCGGCGCGGCTGGCGATGGGCTGGAAGCTTTGGAGATGATCAAGAAGCTGCAACCGGACGTCGTCGTTCTTGATCTGATGATGCGGGGCTTGAACGGATTGGAAGTCGCCCGCCAGATTACCAAACAGATGCCTCAAACTCGCATTGTCATTCTTTCCATGCACGACGACGAAGGTTTTGTGCTGGAAGCGTTGGCCAACGGCGTATCGGCGTATGTGCTAAAAGATGCCGGGTCGTCTGACCTGATTCAGGCAGTTCGCGAAGTCGCCGCCGGCCATCGGTATTTAAGCCCGCCGCTATCGGACCGCGCCATCGAAGCGTATCAACAAGTGGCCAGCACAGGAACGCTGGACAAATACGACACGCTGACCACGCGTGAACGCGAGGTGTTGCAGCTAACTGTCGAAGGCCATACCAATAGCGAAATTGCCACGCGGCTGGGTATCAGTGTTCGCACGGCGGAAACGCATCGCTCGCGGCTAATGCACAAGCTGGGATCGCACACCCAAGCCGATTTAATCCGGTATGCGATACGCCGCGGCATCATTCTTCTGGATGCCAAAGCCGAAGGTAAATCCGAACAATCCATTTGAACGTGCATTCTGGTTAATCGCTCGCCCGACCTTGCGAAATACAGGTAAAGAAGTTCACAATGCCGCCGCATTACGATAGAAACACTGACCAAGCCACGCAAATCATTTTGAATGACGCGGTGGCGCTTCCCCCAAAAACAAGACTATCGGCTGATATTGAAAAGCCAATTTTCAATATCTAGAACTGATTGCCCTAACGACCGCGCCAGCATTGGCATCTGAACTGACAGACAGTTAAGAAAGCCTGGAAACAAAACGCCATTGCCGCGCGTGCCTGACTCACCTCTGCTGAATCCACAACTTTGATCCGCCTGACGCCGCACCAGTGTCTGACAGATCGTTGCATTGAACTCTGATCAACCCACGAAGGAGCAATCGCAATGGTAGGCATATCCACGAATCAGGAAAGGCAAACTATCAATCGGCCAGTGATTCATGAACTGAACGTTCTTTGGATCACTGCGGGGCTTGGCTGCGATGGTGAATCAGTTGCGCTGACCGCCGCTACGCAACCCAGCCTGGAAGATTTAATCCTTGGCGCCCTGCCTGGGATTCCAAAACTCAGACTGCACAATCCTCTGCTTGCGTATGAAGTCGGCGACGACTTTCTAAAACCATTTCATCAGGCGGCGGTTGGAGATTTCCCTCCGTTCATTCTTGTTATCGAAGGCTCAATCCCGAACGAGGAAATCAAAGCCGAAGGATATTGGGCGGCGCTTGGCACCGACCAGCGCACGGGACAGCCGATCACCACTTGCGAATGGATTGACCGGCTTGCGCCGAGAGCCTGGGCAGTTGTTGCGGTTGGCACTTGCGCAGCTTATGGCGGAATTCACGCTATGCAGGGAAATCCCACAGGCGCGATGGGGCTGCCGGATTATCTGGGCTGGCAATGGAAATCAGGCGCAGACATTCCCATCATTTGCATTCCCGGTTGCCCGACGCAACCGGACAACATGACTGAAACCTTGCTGTACTTGCTGTATCAGGCTGCGGGCCGCTCGCCGATGATTCCGCTTGACGAAGCAGGTCGCCCGACCTGGCTGTTTGGCCAAACGGTTCACGAAAGTTGTGACCGAGGTGGGTATTACGAACAGGCAGATTTCGCGGAAAAATATGGCGACTCTCAATGCATCGTACGCCTGGGATGTTGGGGGCCGGTTGTTCAGTGCAACGTCGGCAAACGCGGAGCCATGAACGGAATCGGCGGATGTCCCAATGTCGGCGGCATCTGCATCGGCTGCACGATGCCTGGGTTCCCGGACAAATTCATGCCGTTTATGAATCAACCGCCGGGATCACTGCTCTCTTCGCATGCGGTAATGACCTACGGACGAGCCATTCGCGCAATTCGCCAATTCACACAACATTCCCTGAATGCTGAACCGGCCTGGCGCAAACGCGGATGCGAACTGAAAAGCGGTGACCAACTACCGACGGAGGAGGTGAAAGCCTCATGATGACAAAAGCGTTTGCAGCAATGCCCGGATTTGACACCAGCACCATTGAACAATCGCTTTGGGCACAAGCATTCAACGGCGACACCAACAAGGCAGAAGGCGTATTGCAAAATCTGGCAAGCGTCTTTTTTCCCGGAGGATTGCCGACCGCGTCGGATTTCGCCAATAGGCCCGGCGCTTCGGATGATATTCCGGCAGTGGAAACCCGCTACAGAATTTTGGTCGAACAAATCCCGGCCATCGTCTTTCTGGCTTTTTTAGGACAAGGCGGCAGCGAAGCTTACATCAGCCCGCAGGTCGAAACCCTGCTAGGGTATTCGCAGGAAGAATGGCTTCGAGACCCAGTGCGCTGGTTTCAGCACATTCACCCGGATGATCGGATGCGCTGGAGCGTGGAAGGCGCGGACATGTTTTTGACCGGTAATCCGCTGCGATCAGTCTATCGTGTGCTGGCGCGCGATGGTCACGTGGTCTGGTTTCATTGCGAAGTCCGTATGGTTAGGCAGGAAGATGGCCGCCCCTGGTTCATTCACGGTGTGGCGTTTGACATTACGGAACTCAAAACCGCCGAAGCCGAATTGAAGCAAGCGCACGACGATCTGGAAATTCGCGTGCGGGATCGAACCGCGGAATTGCAATGCGCGAATACCGACCTGCAAGCCGAAATCGCCGAACGCAAACGAATTGAACTAGAACGAGCGCAATTGCTCGCCCGCGAACGAGAAGCGCGTGAAGCTGCGGAAACTGCCAGCCGGTTAAAAGATGAATTTCTAGCCAGCGTTTCCCACGAACTGCGCACGCCGCTGACAGCCATCCTTGGATGGGCTGAAATGCTTCGTTCAGGTTCGCTGGATTCGACCGGAGCAAATCGCGCGGTATTGAACATTCAGCGTAACGCCAAAGCCCAGGCGCATTTGATCAATGATCTTTTGGACGCTTCGCGCATTGTCGCGGGCAAGCTTCAACTGAATGCTCAACCGGTTGAATTGATCAGCGTAGTCGAATCGGCTGTGGATGCAGTTCGCCCATCGGTTGAAGCAAAACAATTACGCTTGAAAATGATCTTGGAACCCTGGGTCAGCCCGTTTACCGGCGACCCGGATCGTTTGAAGCAAATTGTCTGGAATCTGCTGGCGAATGCGATCAAATTCACGCCGCCCGAAGGGCAAATCGAGGTCAAACTGGAACGTGCCGGAGAAAAAGCCTTGATCACTGTCAGCGACAGCGGCCAGGGCATCAGCCCGGAATTTCTGCCGCACGTGTTTGACCGTTTTCGACAGGCTGACGGTTCGACAAAACGCATTTATGGAGGACTCGGTCTGGGGCTTGCTATTGTCAAACATCTGGTCGAATTGCACGGCGGAGCAGTCAACGCTTTCAGCCATGGCCTGGGTCGTGGAGCGGAATTTACAGTCATCTTGCCGCTTTCCACTGGCAGAAATGAATCGCAACCCTTGGGCGACCTGGTAACCAGGGAAATTCAGGTTGCGCAGCCTGCCGCCGGTTCTTTGGTCGGCGTCAGATTGCTGGTTGTGGACGATGAAATGGACGCTCGCGAAGTGCTGGGCGCGATGTTACGGCAAGCAGGGGCTGAAGTCCGCGCAGCCGCTACTGTCATCGAAGCGGTCGGCTTGTTGCGCTGGTGGCGGCCTGATGTGCTGATTTCAGATATTGGAATGCCCGAAGAGGATGGCTATTCCCTGCTCCGTCGTGTTCGCGCACTGCCTCCGGAACAAGGAGGTTTGATTCCAGCCATCGCCCTGACCGCTTACGCTGGCGGCCAGGATCGTCAACGCGCCCTGGAATCCGGATTTCAATGGCATCTGGCCAAACCGGTTGAACCGCCCACGCTGATTTCCACCATCGCTCGTTTCATCCATCAGCGCACGGATGATGATCTGGATTCCATCTTGGAATTGTAAAAACTCCATTGAGCAATCGCCGATTTTCCCGTCGCGAATCGAACAAAACCTCAGCCATTGACTGCGTAGTTTTTTCCTCAAAGCTACGTAGAGTTTCGTATGCATGGTACGTAGGTTTGCGAATAGACACTTATCCCGATCGTTCGCATAATTCGCTGCCTCTCAAAAGCGGTAAATCAAAAGAACGAAATTCAGATCAGCGCCATCCTATTGGCAACGGGAAGCTTTCCCCCATAAATGCGCACGCAAACTCCCTCACAGTCTGCGACCAACTGTTCCACCGACGCTGTTTGTTCTTACAGAAAGGAGTTCATTATGGCAGCAGAAGCTGTTCCCTATGGCCGTGTGACCCAGCGAGCACCAGCGGTCAGCGATGTTCATATTGTCTGGATCACCGCCGGTCTGGGATGTGATGGCGATTCTGTGGCAATTACCACGGCAACCCAACCAAGCTTGGAGGATGTGCTGCTGGGAGCCATACCCGGTCTTCCGAAAGTTCATTTACATAATCCCGTGCTGGCTTATGAAAACGGTGACGAGTTCATGGCGTACTGGTACAAAGCGGAAAAAGGGGAGCTGGATCCATTTGTGCTGGTCGTCGAAGGCTCAATTCCGAATGAAAAGATCAAAGAGGAAGGATATTGGGCAGCGCTTGGCACTGACACTGTCACGGGACAACCCATCACGACCTGCGAATGGATTGATCGCCTGGCACCTAAAGCATTGGCGGTCGTCGCAATTGGCACTTGCGCCACATACGGCGGCATCCATGCGATGGAAGGCAATCCAACCGGCTGCATGGGGCTGGCCGACTATCTGGGCTGGGAATGGAAATCGTTTGCGGGCATTCCAATCATCAACGTTCCTGGCTGTCCGGTGCATCCGGATAATTTTATGGAAACGGTGCTGTACCTGCTTTATCAAGCAGCAGGCCTGGCTCCGATGATGCCGCTGGATGAAGCCGGACGTCCCCAATGGCTGTTTGGCAACACGGTTCACGACGGCTGCGACCGCGCAGGCTATTACGAGCAAGGCGATTTCGCAGAGGAATACGGTTCGCCCAAGTGCATCGTCAAACTCGGATGCTGGGGCCCCGTGGTCAATTGCAACGTGCCCAAACGTGGCTGGGTCAACGGCGTGGGCGGATGCCCAAACGTCGGCGGCATTTGCATTGGATGCACGATGCCCGGTTTTCCGGACAAGTTCATGCCATTTATGGACGAACCACCGGGCGCAAAAATTTCTTCCACCACCATCAGCTTTTACGGCAAAGCCATCAGTTCTCTACGCAGAATGACAAATGCCACACTCAACAAAGAACCAAAATGGCGTCATACACGCGCTGAACTGACGACAGGGTATCGTCCAAAATCGTATTGAGCCACCAACAGGAGCACAGCTATGGTTACCGCAATGAAAAGCAAGAAAAGCGCTCCCACTGGGGACCGTAAACTGGTCGAAATGAACTGGGACCCGATCACACGAATCGTCGGATCACTGGGCATTTACACCAAAATTGATTTCGCAAACAGAGAGGTGGCCGAATGCCATAGCACCTCTTCGATCTTTCGCGGGTATAGCATCTTCATGAAAGGCAAAGACCCGCGCGACGCTCATTTCATCACCAGCCGCATCTGCGGCATCTGCGGCGACAATCACGCCACCTGTGCGACTTATGCCCAGAACATGGCATTCGGAGTTCACCCGCCCGCCATTGCCGAATGGATCATCAACCTGGGCGAAGCAGCGGAGTATATGTTCGACCACAACATCTTTCAGGATAATCTGGTCGGCGTGGATTTCTGCGAACAGATGGTCAAGGAAACCAATCCCAGCGTTTGGGCCAAGGCGCAGAAGACGGAATCTCCAAACGCCAGGCTCCATGGGTATAAAACCATCGCCGACATCATGACGGCACTGAATCCGTTCACCGGAGCGTTTTACCGCGAAGCACTGCAAACCAGCCGCTACACACGCGAGATGTTCTGCCTGATGGAAGGCAAACACGTTCATCCATCCACCCTGTATCCGGGCGGCGTTGGCACAGTTCCAACAGTGCAACTCTTTACCGATTATCTTGTCCGGTTGATGCGGTATGTAGAGTTTATGAAGAAAGTCGTGCCCCTGCACGATGATTTATTCGACTTCTTCTATGAAGCGCTGCCTGGATACGAAAAAGTCGGACAGCGAAGGGTTCTGCTCGGCTGTTGGGGATCGTTTAATAACCCGGAAGTCTGCGATTACACCTACAAAAGAATGACCGACTGGGGACGCGCAATGTATGTGACGCCGGGCGTGGTTGTGGATGACAAACTGGTGACGACCGATCTGGTAGACATCAATCTGAACATTCGCATTCTGCTTGGCAGCTCTTATTACAACGACTGGGACAATTCCGAAACTTTCGTCAAGCAAGATCCGCTGGGCAATCCTGTGGATCAGAAACATCCGTGGAATCAGACAACAATTCCAAAACCGCAGAAACGCGATTTTGACAACAATTACACCTGGGTGATGTCTCCGCGCTGGTTGGACAAACGGACAGGTGATCATCTGGCGCTGGATACGGGCGGCGGGGCGATTGCGCGCTTGTGGACAACGGCGCTTGCGGGTTTGGTGGATATCGGTTATGTCAAAGCGACCGGCAGCAGCGTGAAAATTTATCTGCCCAAAACCATGTCTTTGCCCGAAACTGAGTTCGAGTGGAAGATTCCGAAATGGAGCAACGCCATCGAACGTGACCGCGCCCGCACGTACTTCCAGGCATATGCCGCCGCTTGTGCGCTTTACTTTGTCGAACAGGCACTGTCGGAACTCCATGCCGGAAACACCAAAACCTGGACTGATTTCAAAGTGCCAGAAGAAGCCATCGGATGCGGTTTCCATGAAGCAGTTCGCGGGGTGTTATCACATCACGTGGTCATTCGCGACGGCAAAATCGCCAATTACCATCCGTACCCGCCGACTCCCTGGAACGCCAATCCGCGAGACATTTATGGCACACCTGGACCGTACGAAGATGCCGTGCAAAACACGCCGATCTTTGAAGAAAACGGACCAGACAAATTCAAGGGGATAGATATTATGCGTGCCGTTCGCAGTTTCGATCCTTGTCTGCCTTGCGGCGTTCATATGTACCTGGGCAACGGCAAAGTGCTGGAAACGCGCCATTCGCCGATGTTTGGCGTCCATGTGTAGTCGAAAGATGGCAGATGCCGGACGCTGGCCCCTTGCTTTCTCTCATCCGACATCTGCCATCCAGTCTCTTTTTCCTGAGGAGCATTCGTGGCGCAATTCGACAAAAAAGATGTTCAACAGCGGCTGCAAAAGATCGAACAATTGGTTCACACGATTGAAGCTTCCGCTGATCCGCACGTGCGATCCAGCGCCGTCGAATTGATGCAATCGCTGATGGAACTGCATGGCGCTGGAATCGAACGAATGATGGAAATCGCTTTTGACTGCGGCGGCGAAGAAATCATTGATCGGTTTGCCGACAACGACCTGACTGCAAGCCTGTTGCTGCTTTATGGCTTGCATCCTCTAGACTTGGAAACGCGCGTGATGCAGGCGCTGGATAAGGTGCGCCCCTACCTGCAATCGCACGGCGGCAATGTTGGTCTGCTAGGCGTCACAGATGGCTTGGTGCAATTGAAGCTGCAAGGGAGTTGCAGTGGCTGCTCATCATCCGCAGCCACCTTGAAGCAAACAATCGAAGAAGCCATCTACGAAGCTGCGCCGGATGTTGTGGGGCTGGAAGTCGAGGGGGTCTTGGGGGAGGCTCCTCGCTCCGGCCTCGTACAACTGGAAAAAGCGCCAAAACCCAAATCAGAGACACACAACTCCGCTTCTCCGCTGCCGCGAAATCCGATGACGTTTCAGGCGGCCTGCACGGATTGAAATGCCCTTGACGTCCACAAATAGTTCGTTTGCGACTTTGCGCCGTTTCATACGAGAGCCTGCGCCGCTTGAACGGTGTGAACTGTGTAGCGCCAGTTTGGCTGCACAACATCCGCATTTGATTGAACCAGCGACACGCAAATTGGTCTGCTCTTGCGACGCCTGTGCGATTCTGTTCAGCAATCAGAGTTCTGGGCAGGACGGCAAATACCGGCGCGTGCCGAAACAGATTCGCTCGCTGCCTGATTTACGCCTGACCGACGCACAGTGGGAAGGATTGATGATTCCCATCAACATGGCGTTTTTCTTTCACAGTAGTTCGGCAAACAGAATCGTCACGCTGTACCCAAGTCCTGCGGGTGCAACCGAATCTCTGCTTCCGCTTGAAACCTGGGAAGAACTGGTTGAACAGAATCCGGCGCTTGGCCGAATGGAACCGGATGTCGAAGCTCTGCTGGTAAATCGCGTGCGGCGTGCCAAAGAAAACGGTCCTGCCGAGTATTTCATTGCGCCGATTGAAGAATGTTACAGGCTGACCGGATTGATTCGCGCAGGGTGGCGAGGATTGTCTGGCGGCACAGAAGTCTGGGAAGAGATTGATCGTTTTTTTGTCGAACTCGGCAAACGTTCAATCCCAATCAAGCTTGCAAAAGAAGCTGCCTGTGCCTGACCTGAATTTTCAAGTCTATGAAGCCGAAGCCGAACCGTATGCGGCGGCACCGCTTTTGGTTTTCAAGCTCGGTATTGCCAATGCAGACCCGGAAGAGCCGATCCATACAGTGGCGTTGCGTTGTCAGGTCATGATCGAAGCCACGCGCCGTCGCTACAGCGCACAAGAGCAAGAACAGTTGCGTGATCTGTTCGGTGAACCGGAACGATGGAATCAAACGTTGCGCGCAATGCTCTGGACAAATACAAGCGTCATTGTGCCGTCGTTTACAGGTAACACGGTTGTGAATTTGCAAGTGCCCTGCACTTTCGATTTCAACGTGGCGGCGACCAAATACTTCGCTGGTTTGGAAATGGGCGAAGTGCCGCTGGTTTTGCAATTCAGCGGGACAATCTTTTACGCATCGCTGAGTGGAGCTTTGCAAGTAGCGCAGATTTCCTGGAGCAAAGAAGCGCGCTACAGGCTTCCGGTCAAGGTATGGCAGGACATGATGGAAACGTACTATCCCAACAGTGCCTGGCTACGATTACACAAAGATACGTTTGATCGCTTGTACCGTTACAAGATGCGGCATTCCATTCCCACCTGGGAGCAGGCAATTGAAAGCATTTTGCCAAAGGACGATGGGCAATGAATCTGCAACTTGTCGAAAAGATTGCGAACGCTGTTCTGTACGAAGGGTACTTGCTTTATCCCTATCGCCCTTCGGCGGTGAAAAACCAGCGTAGGTTCAACTTCGGCGTCCTGATGCCGCGCTCTTACAGCGAAGCGCAAATCCCGGGAACGGAAAGCTGGCAGTTACAGACGGAATGTCTGGCACTGGGCAATCAAGACGCAACGCTGGAAGTAAAAGTCCGATTCCTGCACTTGCGCGACCGCAAAGCCGATGGAACGAGTTGGCAGGAAGCTGTTGAGCGTGAAGTGAATGCAACCGGCTTGAAGCTGGGTGCATTGATTGAGCAGCCACATCGGTTCCCGTTCTTTTTTCCGGCGGCGCAGCAGGAAGAAGTGCTTCGTGATGCCCAAGGGAAAACGACCGATGTGATTGTTTGGCAACAGGAAGCGGTTGAAGGCATTGTGAAATTACAGGTGGTGAATTGCGGCTCCGGCAGAGATTCGCAGCGGTTATTCAGAGTTACTGTGAAAGTCCTGAATCTGACTGAGGTGGAAAATGCAGGCGCGAAAACGCGCGATGAAGCTTTAATGCACTCGCTGGCTTCCGCCCACTTGGTTCTAGGCGTGAATGGCGGAGAATTCATTTCCCTGCTTGATCCGCCGGAAGAATTCCGCGAAGCCGCCGCCAGTTGTCAGAACATAGGCGTGTGGCCGGTGTTGGCAGGCGAAGAAGGAGAACGGGATTTGATGCTTTCGTCTCCGATCATCTTGTACGACTACCCACTGATCGCGCTGGAAAGCGCGGGCGACCTATTTGATGGCGCAGAAATTGACGAGATTCTGACGCTGCGGATTTTGACGTTAACCGATGAAGAAAAGCACGAGATGCGCCATGGAGATGAACGCGCCCGGCAAATCCTTGAGAGAACCGAAACGCTTCCGCCGGAACAACTGATGAAGCTGCATGGAGCGTTGCGGAGATTGCGGCCACTCGAAGCTGACCCGGTACCAGAAAACCATGAACGAATTGGAATGGCAGTTACTGGAAGATAAAACTCCGCTCGATTTTGTTGAGGTGCGCGGCGTGGCGCTGAAAACAGGAGATCGGGTGATTCTACGGCCTCGCGCGGGCGGTGACATTTTTGATCTGGCGCTTGCTGGCAAAACCGCCACGATTGTTTCCATTGAGCAGGATTACGAAAGCAAGATTCATCTGGCGGTTGTTGTTGACGACGACCCCGGGCGCGATCTTGGAGAGCTAAGACAGATCGGGCATCGGTTTTTCTTCTCGCTGGAAGAGGTGGAACCGTTTGCGCCGAAGGAGATGGAGGGAGTTGATCACGAATGCGCCCACGCATACTAGTTGCCTGCATTGGCAATATTTTCCTGGGCGATGATGGCTTTGGCGTTGAGGTAGCCAGGCATTTGATCGCACGCACTTGGCCTGACGAAGTGCTGATTATGGATTACGGCATACGCGGATTCGACCTGGCGTTTGCATTGATGGATGGTTACGACGTGACCATTTTCGTTGACGCCACACAGCGCGGAGGACAGCCCGGTACGCTTTACGTCATCGAACCGGACTTGGACGAGCTTGAAAATGCAGACCAACAAGCGACGGCCGTTGAACCACACGGGATGAATCCGATGAAGGTTTTGCAAATGGCGCGATCAATGGGTGCGAAGTTCAAACGGATTTTGCTGGTTGGCTGCGAGCCAGAAACCTTCGGGCCGG
>CAZXHW010000044.1:12034-18061 GCA_964639915.1 uncultured Heliomicrobium sp. | reverse complement strand
GGATTGGGAACAGTACCGAGATGCTTCTGCTGAAAACTTTCCAACTCCTGATAGAAGCGTGTGCACATTTGACAATCCATTTAATCCTTGGAGAGATGGAAGTGGCAACGCTTTCGTTATTGCGGGGAATATTGTTAATTATAGAATCACATTAGATAGAAATTTGCGGCCCATTAGGCCCTTAAATCAGCGCGATATTGTCTTTCATTCTGGGCGAACCTACGCTCACTCACTCAACCATGAAAAATATTATCATCGTGGCTATGGTGGGGGCCTTGTTGCGGGAAGCTGCATTGAGGCTGATTATGACCATAACTTTTGGGTATTTAGTCCTTGGACTGATGATGGCTACACCTATACTGCCCTTTGTCATCATGAGTTCTATCCACAGTTCTGCCCTCAAGGATCTACTGAACATTGGGTAAACACTATCCACCATATGTCTTCTACTGACGGTGGCCAAACGTTTTTTCCACAACCCTACCACCCATATTATGACAATGGTGGCCTCTCAAATTCATGGCGGGCCGTTTTAATCCCTGAACCCTCTAACCTTCGCAAATGGCCTAAAAAAATTAATTATGGGTTTTATCATCCATCAAATATCGTTAGGGAAGGTTCCTATTGTTACGCTCTTTGTACTGCATCCGTATGGCTTGGTGAAACGTACAATAATGACGGCATACATTGCTGGAATGAAGGAGGCTTCTCGATGATTCGAACTCGCTACCCAAATAGTCCGCGAGCTTGGGAAGTTTTTACCCCAGGAGGTTGGGAAGTAATTAACCCCAATACTTGGCAAGGCTGGCATAAAGAAGGGGTTGGCGGCCAGCTCATTAAGTTATGGCATAAAGAGGAGTATTGTCCCTATCTGCATCACCCTAAAGGAGGGCAAGTACTTGGTTTTAGGATAGTCTATCACCAGGGTACGCAACAATGGATTGCTTTTGGTTATGCCAATCAAGGGACTCGCACTTTGTGCTATACCTTAAGTGATTCTCTTTTCAATCCTAACTGGGATAAATACGGCATCTCAAAAGTTGAAGACGGGCTCAATGGTGAGTATGCTGTTTTGGGTCAGTCTAACTACCCAAGTATCGTCGACCCCACTTCAGAAGATTACGTCTTCCAATTTACCGGCAATAACCCTTTTCTATATTTTATTGAGCCTAATTCCGCATCTGCCAATAAACATAGCCGTAATGTGTGGAGAGTACCCTTGCGAATTGAAGGATAAAACCTTTGTAAGGTTGTTATCCTTGCCGAAAAATACCGTCAATCATTGATAAATGCGATTTGTGTTTTCGATAAAGATAGTCACACATAAAAGTAGTTATGTGTGACTAAGAGAGAAGCTCAAAAAAATCCAGGCAATTAAGCACATGCGAAGTCCGCCAGTGCAACAGAATAGTTATTCTGTTGAATTGTTAGCGGTTCGTGTTTTTCGTTGTGACGTTATTGCACGCATAGCGACTGCTATTGGGGCTTCGCATTGAGAAAGTCGTTCACCATAGGGACAATAACGGGCATGCGCTCCATCAGTGTGACGTGTGTGGTGTTGGGCAAAATGGCCAATCTGGATGTCGAGTGCGGCTGCATGTCGCCGTGGACCTCGCCGCCCTTCAGCCGGTACATTTCCGCGATGTGATCGAGCCGGATGCCGTCGGCGTCGCCAAAGATGAAGAACATTGGTGCCGGGGTCCCCTTCAGCTTGTCGGCGTCCAGATCGCGCTCTTTGGACATCGCGGCGACTATATGCTTGACGAACTTAGGAAAGTCGTCCGGCGTCGGGCTCAGCTTCTTGTAATCAACTTCGAGAGGCGAGCCAATGAAGAGTTCGGGCGAGAGATTCTTTAGCGCGTCGGCCCCTTCCTTGACTACACCGTCGCGACGGAACGGGGACGAAATGACGACGACTTTGCGCACCTTGTCCGGGTGGCGGACCGCACACTGCATCGCTACGCCACCGCCCATGCTGTAGCCGATAAGGTCCGCCCGTGGAATCTTGAGGTGGCCAAGCAGGGCCGCCACATCGTCAGCGAGGTTTTCGGAGATCATGTCGCGCGCGATGTCGGCCGTGCGGCCGTGGCCCTGCATTTCGACGGCAATCACCTTTCGCGTTTTGGCGAGCTCACCGATCCACCCGTCCCAGTTGTTGGTGATCGTCATGAACGCTCCGTGGAGCAACACCACGGGCTCGCCGCTGCCGTGGACTTCGTAATACATTTTGAGCCCGTTGACAGGCGCGTATCCCGTCGTTGGCTTTTGCTGCGCCGACACGACAGCCGCCACGAGCATCATCAGGAGTAAAGCTGTTGTCTTCATGTTTGGTATCTCTCCCATTCGGCCGAACCTGTGATTAGCCTGACCAATCTGATCCCGCTCCACTCACGACATTCACTCGTCACCCTTCAGCCAGCACATCATCAAGCTGCTTGTAGCTCATTTCCATACCATCCGTCATACCGGTAGCGAACGCCTCGTCGCGGTCGGCCTTCGAAGCATACTTGATCGTGGTCGCTACGTTCGTAATCCCATCAGTTTCCTGGAAGGTGACGGTCACAATTGATGGTTCACCTCCCATGGAATACCCCAGATCACCCGGATCTAAGATTTGCGTATGCACGAGTCTGGCGTGCGGAACGACTTCCAGGACCTCGCCAGTGAATCCGAACTCCTGGCCGTTCTCGTCACTGCGCCAGCGCCAGCGATACTTTCCGCCGACGCGCATATCCATCTCGCAAACGGGCATCGTCCAACCGGGCATCCCCGAGCACCAACGACGCATCAGGTCCGGTTCCATGTAGGCCCGCCACACCAGTTTGACGGGAGCATCAAAGCTCCGTTGGACGAGTACCTCGGTATCTGACGGCAAGCTTGCTTCTGCGGGTTTCATTTCTTTCGCTCCTGTTTTTCTTGTTGTTTTAACTCTGCAAGCAACGCATCGAGACGCTTGTAGCTGCCTTCCCAAATCTCCTGCACCTGTTCCAGCCATTCGGCGATTTCTTGCATTTTGTCTATCTCAAGTGAGTAGTAAATTTCCCGCCCCTTGTATTCTTGTTTTACCAGTTCGCACTCGGTCAGAATGCGAAGGTGTTTAGAAACAGCTTGCCGGGTGGTATGGAAATTTTCGGCAAGAGCATTTGGTGTCATTGCCTGTAGCGCAATAAGACTTATGATTGCCCTTCTTGTCGGGTCTGCAATTGCCTGAAAAATGTCTCTGCCCATTTCGATAGAAATCTAGTAAGGCCATCGTACAACCGACGCACACTGGCCCGTCGTCGCTGTCTTTAATTTTCAGCGGCTTGAACAGCAATTCGTAATTAAGCAACCAATCGGTTGCAGTTATACGCGCAACCGATTGGTTGCGCAAGAGGGAGTTCTATTTTTTTGAGGAGATTGTTGCACCGTCACCAGCACCCAAAGACACTTCATTCTTCCTCAAAAAACAGCCGGGCTACGCGACCATCTTCCGCCACTTCAAAAGTGTAATAAATGGTGCGCTGGCCGCTCAGAAGCTTATAGCGCTTGATCTGCGTGACCGTAGTACCTAACCGATCAAACTTTTGCCTGAGCGTCTCAGTTTCCAGGAAGGCAAACCGGTTCAGGTCGCGGAGTTGGTCTGCAATTTTGGTTTTGGTGGCCGGAGGAATAAAGCGCGCCCATTCCTTGCTGAGCAGGCCGGATTCTCTGCCTTGCGATATATCAGAAAGCATTTGCAGCAATCGCTTGGAAGTTTCCGGCATGGGGTCTGGCTGTTCCGGCAAGGCACTGATGGTCATCTTCGGGCCATAGAAACTGGCGACGCGCGTGGCCAGGGTGTTGACGGCGTTTCCGCGGTCAATGTTGCAAAGCACGATCACAGTCAGTTTGTCGTCCGGGTAGCTGTAAAAGACTGCTGAGTACCCTGCGACGGTGCTGCCGTTGTGCAAAATTAAACGATGCCCGCGAAAGGTGTCCAAAAACAGGCCAAGGCCGGAATTGAAGTTTGCACCGTCATTCAATCGCACAGGCGCTTGCATCTGTTCCAGGCTTGATCGTTTTAACAGCCGTTCGGTGTAAAAAACCTGCTCCCATTTCGCCATATCCAGCACGGTCGTCAGCATTCCGCCATTGGGCGCAATGACTTGGGGACGGAGCGGCTCGCCTTTTCGCAAGACGCCGCCTTCGTCAACGTAACCACCGGCATGATTGGGAACGATGTGCGATGGATGATTGAATCGCGTTGCGTTCATTCCCAGCGGTTTGAAAATGCGTTCGGTCATGAACTCTTCAAACGGCTTGCCGCTGGCGCGTTCGATGACCAATCCCAGCAACGGGAATCCCGTGTTGGTGTAAGCCCACTTTTCGCCCGGCGTGAAATCCAGCGGAAACGGGGCCATCAGTTTGATGAACTCTTCGGGCGTGTATTCGCGGCGATACGACAACGCGTTTGCGGCTTCCCAATCTTTCAGGCCGGAAGTGTGCGCCAGAATTTGTCGCAGCGTAATGCCTTTCCAGGCGTCAGGCGCTTCGCTGAGATATTTGCGAAGCGGATCGTCCAGCTTGAGTTTTCCGTCTTCCGCAAGCAACAGGATAGCTTCGGCGGTGAAGTGCTTGCTGATGGAGCCGATTTCGTAGACGGTTTCCGGCTTGGCGGGCACGTTCAATTCCAGATTGGCCAGCCCGTAACCGGCCGCTTTGATAAGCTTGCCGTCGCGCACCACGGCCAGCGACAAACCCGGAATGCTGCGCTTCTTAATAAAGGCTTCGACGTATTGGTCAACCTCGTCCGGCTTTTGTGTGGACTGAGCTAGAGTCCACGGACCGACCAGCAGAACCAGGACAAACACAACACGAAATAAAAGATTCATTCGATTTCCCTTTTCCTACCAAGACATCAAAGGCTGTGAAAGATTTGAATGTTCGGCCTTGTCCCGCGCAAATCGGCGACGGCGTTATCCGTCATGACGGTTCCTTTCAAATCCAGAATCCGCAGCGTCGGCAAAGCGGACAACATCGGCGCGGCATCATCGCCCAGCCGCTTACAGCCTTGCAGACTCAGGCGTTCCAGTTTGGTCAGGACTTTCAGCTTTTCAAGCCAACGCGTCGTCACGGGCATTCCATCCAGCCGCAATTCGCGCAAGTTTTTCAACGTAATGATTGAATCCAGGCCCTGTTCGGTCAGGCTGATCGCCCACAAGCCGGAATCAGTGCGCTGCGAACCGCCGAGGCTCAAATGGGTAAGGCTGGGTAGTTGCCGCAAGGCTTGCAATCCCATATCGGTCAGTTTGTTTCCACCGACCACCAGTTCTTTCAGATTCACCAGCGGCGTCAGGCGATCCAGGCCGACATCCGTAATTTGCGCAAAGCCGGCGTCAATGGATTCCAGCGTCATCACATTGGCCAAATGTTCCAGCGTTGTGTCCGTGACTTTGGTGCCGCGCAGGTTGATGCGCCTAAGCTTCTTCCAGCCTTTGACCGCCGCCATGCCTTCGTCGGTGATTTGTTCGGCGTAATACAGATTCAGTTCGACAATGCCGGGCGCGGATTTCAGTTGTTGCAAGCCCAGGTCAGTAATGCGCGTTTGCGACAGATCAAGATGCGTCAGGTACGGCAGCGCGGCAAGCTGCGATAGATCAGAATCCGTCACCCAACTGGCGCGCAACTCTACAGCGGTGATGCGTCCAGCGCGGTCGCGGGTGATGGTGCCGCCCGCTTCGGCGATCCAGTCAGGATTGGCCGGAGTCAGCCAAACAACCAGCAAAATCAAAAGTAAGAGTCTCATATCAAGTCCAGGAAGAAATAACACAGATATGAAAGCGCAAGCATTCCGTTTGTCAGTGCAAGTGATCTTCTGTCAATTGTAGTCTCGCTACGCTCGCGTCAGCAGGCGGGACGCCTGCGCTCCCAGTCTAACTCTTCCTTCGAGTTGGCAACGACGAATCGCGATCAAAGGTAATCTGGCAACCGGGCAAAGCGGCTTTCAACTGCTCGTATCCTTTTTCGGTGACCATCGTGTGATACAGGTTCAACCGTTTCAGGTTC
>CAZXHW010000044.1:0-12024 GCA_964639915.1 uncultured Heliomicrobium sp. | reverse complement strand
GCGCAGCAAGCCCAGCGTCGCTAATGTCCGTTTTATCCAGTCGCA
Organism: uncultured Heliomicrobium sp.; assembly: GCA_964639915.1. Taxonomy (GTDB): domain Bacteria; phylum Acidobacteriota; class Blastocatellia; order RBC074; family RBC074; genus RBC074. The sequence goes on along the minus strand of CAZXHW010000044.1, from coordinate 11,979 downwards.
ATTCGCGCAGGTTCGGCAGCGTCTTTAGCAATCCCAGCGCCGCGTCGTCCATCGAGGTGTAATCCAAATTGAGCACGGCCAGATTCTTGAATGAAGCGATGACAGCAATGCTCTCTTTGCCAGCACGGGTGCGAAAGAGTTCCAGCCGTTCCAGATTGCCGAGCGGGCGTAGGTGCTCCAACCCCTTGTCCGTGAAACGGGTATGGTTGAGCGACAGCTCGCGCAAGCTGGTGATGCTTGCGATGTGACGCAAGCCTTCATCGCCCGTGTCGGTGCTCGCCAAATCAAGCACACGCAACCGCGTGAGCTTTGCCAAAGCCTTTAGCCCACTGTTGGTCAGATCGGTTGAACTCAGCAACAACCGCTCAAGGTTGGGGAGTTCGGCGATTGACGACAAAGCGTCGTTGCCAACGGACGCTCCCGTCAGGTCCAGCGTGACAAGCGAAGTCAGCCCTTTCAGATTCGCCAGCCCTGCGCCGCGCACCAGCGTTCCCGCCAGCCGCAATTCCTGAAGCTGCATCAGCGCGATCAGATGCGCCAAGCCGTTGTCGGAAACGGTCGTGTGATTCAGATTCAAGACCTTCAAGCTGGTCAGCCCTTTCAGCGCAGCCAACCCCAGATCGCCGATTTCCGTGGCTTCCAAATCCAGGCGTTCCAGCTTGGTCAAGCTTGCCAAGTGCGAAAGCTGGGCGTCACCGATACTGGTCGAAGTCAACAAAAGAGTTTGTAAATGGCCACCGGAAAGTTCCGCCTTTCCGCCAATTGCCTTTGCCCAGGTTGCGATAGCTTCTTCGCTGGTCCCTGCCGGGCGATCCATTGCAGCGCCTTTCGTCCGCGCCGTTCGCGCGTTGACGAAATTCACCTTGCAGTTCGGCAGAGTGGTTCGCAAAGTTTCGACGCCGGTGCCGGTGACCTGGCTGTAGCGCAAATCCAGGCTGGCCAATTCCCTCAAGCTGACGAGTTTCGCCAGTCCGGCGTTCGTCATCCGGCTACGGTACAGATTCAACTCTTGTAAATGTGTCAATCCGGCGAGCACTTCCGCCGAAGCGTCAGTAATCTGCGCGCCGAGCAGATTCAGTTTGCGTAAGCCGGTCAGATTCCGCAGATGAATCAATCCGGCATCTGTGGGTTTGATGCCGCTCAGGTCAAGTTCCTGAAGTTGTGTCAGGCTGCTCAAGTGTTTCAAGCCTTCGTCAGTCACCAAAGTGTCGCGCAGATTCAGTCGCCGCAACTGTTTCAACTCCGCCAAGCCCTTCATTCCTTCGTCGGTAAACGGCGTCAGGCTCAGGTCCAGCGATTCCAGTTTGGTCAGCGACGCCAAGCTGAGTTTCGCAATTCGACATTGCGAACAACGAAGCTCTTTCAGTTCGGTCAATCCGGTCAGCAACGCCAACCCTTTGTCCTGCACGTTGACGTTGGTCAGGAAATGCAGGCTGAAATGGAGCTTTTCCAGATTTTTCAACCCGGCCAGAAACTTCAACTGATCGTTTGCATCCAGGCGACTGCCTGCACCGGGGTTCCAAATTGGCCCGGGTAAATACAGTTCTTTCAGGTTCGCCAAACCAGACAGCTTTTCCAGGTCTTGCGGCAGCATCAACGTGCCGGTCATGTCAACACCTGTGATGCGCACTTCACCTGTGGGCAATTGCGTGAGGTCGCCAATCGGGCGGCGGTCGCCTTCCAACATGACGCGGCCTCCCTGGCGAATCACCCATTCGGCAATTTCCCGCTCCGGTGGCGACGCCCAAACGGAAATTGAAATGCCGGAAAGCAACAGCATCATTGTGCTTAACAGAATTTTCTTCATCTCAACTGCCTGGTCCTGTTGGTTCACTCCTTGTCCGGAAAGACATACGGCTTGCGATATTGCCGCGTCAGCATCCGATTGGCTTCAGCGTCGCCCGTGATGGTTTCTGTTTTTGGGTCGAAGACCAGCTTGCGCCCTACTCGATATGAAATTTTTGCCAATTGCGCCAGCGTGGTTGAAAGGTGGCCTTCTTCGATGTCGGCGTGCAGGTCTTCAACTTTGCGCGAACGAACAGAGGCGATGAAGTTGGCAAAATGGCTGGCCTGACTTTCTGCTGCGGGGTCAATGCTGGGACCGGGCACGTACGTCATTTGCGGAAAGCTGACATCCATCAGCGCTTCGTCAACGCCTGCGGGATGCGGACGTTTGCGCCGTGTCATGGTGCCGCGAAATGCTTTCCAGTTATCGTTTGATGCCAGATAACCTTCCGACCCGTAAAACATCATGCCCCCATTGCGCGGCGGCGCGAACAGGTTCGTTACTTCAAAATTGAGCAAACTGCCGTCGGCGTATTCAAACGTGCCGATTTGCAGGTTCGGCGTTTCCTGGTCTGAATCGTCAAAGAATTTCCCGCCCGTGCAATGCACTTTCACAGGATGTTCACGTTTGCCCAATCCCCAGCGGCAGACGTCCAGCGTGTGAATGCCGATGTTGCCGAGTTCGCTGGGGCCGGTTTCCCAGAAATAGTGCCAACCGTAATGAAACCGATTGAGCGTGAACGGACGCATCGGCGACGGTCCCAGATACAAATCCCAATGCACGCCGGACGGAACGGCGGTTTCTTTCTGACGGCCAATGCTCATGCGAGGCCGCGAAAAATCCGTGCTGGCGCGATAAATCTTGCCGAGCTTGCCTTCGCGGAGCAGCCGTATCGCGGCACGGTTGTGCGGTTCGCTACGATATTGGGTTCCGGCTTGCACAATGCGTTTGTATTTGCGCGCCGCTTCGACCATACGCCGGCCTTCCGTCACAGTGAAGGATATCGGCTTTTCCACATAGACGTCCTTGCCCGCCTGACACGCCCAGATGGTTTGCAGCGCATGCCAGTAATCCGGCGTGGCAATCGAAATGGCGTCAATGTCTTTGCGGTCGAGCAAGCGGCGCAAATCAACTTCTGTAATCGGGCGATGGCCAGTCAACTTTTCGACTTCGGCAACGGCGTGCGGAAACAACCGCTCATCCACATCGCACAATGCAGCGATGCGCACATTCGGTAATTTGGCGTATTCCTGAATGTGCTCCATGCCGCGCCAGTGAAATCCAACGACGGCTACGTTGATTCGGTCGTTCGGACTACCTTGAGCGCGGGTTGGCCGAACGGCAGCGGCGGCAACAGCGGTGCTGCCAGCTTGCGCCAGAAAGTTGCGTCGAGTTGTGCGTGACATTCTTTCTCCTTCAAATTGTGGGAATTTCTTCCAGCGCGTAAAAAACTTGCAGCCCATTCCTTTGGGCAATTTCAACCATCAGGTCGGCTCCTTGCGAAGCGCCGCCGACGCGCAGCACCGCGTCGCATTTTTCCAGCAAGCGTTCAGAAATCGGATGGAAGATTTCATTGAATGGAGCGTCGCCAACTTGCTTGGAACCGGCCAGTTCTACCAATGGCAGCGCGAACCATTCGCCCAACACAGGCAAATGCCCTGCACGGTACAGCGGCAGCGCATAAGCTTCCATCGTCCGCAGATTGTCTGCCATTTTGCCTGGGTCATCGTTCGTACCTGATCTATATGGACCTGCAATCAGTATCATCATCATTCAGATTTCGCCCTTTCGTTTGTGAGTGCATCAACTCAAGCCAATATGTCTTTTAAAACTTTTCCCTCATCCGTTGGCCCGATTAACCGGTTGTTCAGCCCCTGATATGCATAGCTAAACCGGTATGGATCAAGGCCGAGCAAGTGTTGAATCGTGGCTTGCAGGTCGCGAATGCCGACCGGATTTTCCGTCGGAAAGTAGCCGAACTCATCGGTCGCGCCATAGGCCAATCCGGCTTTGATGCCTCCGCCCGCCATCCACATCGTGTACGCGTTCGTGTGATGGTCACGTCCGACGAAACCTTTCCGCAATTCGGTGCGGACATTGTTTTGCATCATCGGGGTGCGCCCGAACTCTCCGCCCCAAACGACAAGCGTTTCGTCGAGCAAGCCGCGCTGTTCCAGATCAAGGAGCAATCCCGCGACTGCGCGATCAATCTGCTGGCATTTGATCGGCAAAGTTTCGTCAATGCTTTCGCCGGGCGAAGAGCCGTGATGATCCCAGCCCCAATCGTACAATTGCACAAACCGCACGCCGTTTTCGATCAAGCGGCGCGCCAACAAACAGTTGTTCGCAAACGTAGGGTCATCGCCTTTGTACAACACACGCGGATCGTCCGCACTTTCGGCGGGCGAAACATAACCGGGTTTGGCTCCGTACAAGTCCAGAATGTGTTTCGGTTCTTTGCTAATGTCCATCACTTCGGGAACGGACATTTGCATGCGATAGGCAAGTTCATATTGCGCGATGCGCGTCAGCGTTTCTGGGTCGCCGCTACGCTCATATTCGGCCTGGTTCATTTTCGCCAGCGCATCCAGCGTGCTACGGCGTAAATTGCGATCCAGCCCAGCAGGATTGCTTAGATACAACACCGGGTCGCCCGTCGTGCGGCACTGCACGCCTTGGTAAACGCTAGGCAAAAAACCGGAACCCCACAGCGATTTCCCTCCGTCCGGCGTTTTGCCGCCAGAAAGCAGCACCACGAATCCTGGCAGGTTTTCATTCACGCTACCCAGTCCATAAGTGACCCACGATCCCATCGAAGGATTGCCAAGTCGCGCGTTGCCCGTTTGCACAAACAGTTGCGCAGGCGCGTGATTGAATTGATCCGTGTGAACCGTGCGAATGACGCAGGTCTTGTCCACAACTTTGGCGAAGTGCGGCAACAGCTCACTGATCCACTGGCCGCTTTGACCATACTGTTTGAACTTGAATTGCCCCGCCAGAATCTTCGGCACGCCTTTGATAAACGCAAATCGTTTGCCTTCCAGAAACGACGGCGGACAATCTTTCAAATGCAGTTTTTCCAGTTCCGGCTTGTGTTCAAACAACTCAAGCTGCGACGGGGAACCGGGCATGTGCAGGTAAATCACGCGCTTGGCTTTCGGCGCGAACATCGGCGGTTTGGGCGCAAGCGGGTTATCTGATTTTTGGTTTTGGATTGTGGGTTTTGGATTTGCTGAAGCGTCGCGCGTAATCAGAGTTTGCAGAGCCAGTGCGCCGAGGCCAAGGCCGCTGCTTTTGAAAAAGTGCCGGCGCGTGATTTCGCGCGCGCTGGTAGTTGCTGGTGAAAGTTCGTCGTAGTTCATAGCTCAGTTGCGGGTTAAGAACTCATCCAGATTCAAGATCGCATTTGCCGTGACAACCCACATGGCAAACTCAATTTTGCTGATTCCCTCGGGTACATTGGCGCGAGCCGATTTCAGCAAGGCATCGGCTTTTTCCGGCGCAGCTTCGAATTCTTTTCGCGCAGCTTGTTGCAGGTACAGTAAGGGCAGCGTTTCGCCGGTCCGTAGCGGGCGAATCAGCGCCAGCCGTATCCCTCGCGCCAGCCGTGCGTTTGGAAGTCCCGCTTCCGTCACCATTCGCCGCGCCAACCCTGCGGCGGCTTCCAGATAAACAGGATCGTTCAGGGTCACCAACGCCTGCAACGGTGTATTCGTTCGGATGCGGCGAATTTGACAGACTTCGCCGCTGCCGCCATCGAACGTCGTCATTGCAGGATACGGCGTGGTGCGTTTCAGGTAAGTGTATAAGCCGCGCCGGAAACGATCTTCGCCTTCGGCATCCACCCAGGTTTTGCCGCTGTAGGTCGAACGCCACAGCCCCGCGGGTTGTGGAGGCATGACGGGCGGGCCACCCATTTTGGACGAAAGCAATCCAGCAACGGCCAGCGCCTGATCGCGCACAACTTCAGCGCTCAAGCGAAACCGCGCGCCGCGCGATTGCATCAAGTTGCGCGGGTCAGTTTCGCGCAATGTTGCAGTTGCCTCCGAAGTCTGGCGATACGTCTCACTCAGCACGATGGTTTTGAGGAGCTTCTTCAGCGACCAGCCGTTGTCGCGGTACTCTGCCGCCAGATAATCCAGCAATTCAGGATTGGTCGGCGCAGAACCTTGCGCGCCAAAATCTTCTTCGGTTTCGACAATGCCGATGCCGAACATCCGCGCCCAGATACGATTTGCCCACACACGTGGCGTCAATGGATTTTCCCGGCTGACCAGCCATTTCGCTACGCCCAGCCGATTCAGTGGCGCGCCTTCAGGCAATTTGCCAAAGGCAGCAGGCACTCCTGGCGAAACGGCTTCGCCTTGTTCCAGAAAGTTGCCGCGAATGTGAATTTTGGTTTGCCGTTGTTTGTCGGCAGCGAGTTCGCGCATCAACGGCAAGCGAACGATGTTGTCGTTGAAATCCTTCTGCGCTTTATAGGCGTTAGCCAAATCGTCGCGCAGCTTGCGAATTTCGGCTGAGACAATGAGCGGTCGCAGTGTCGCAGCATCGGTGCCGGTAGTCGAAAGCCGAAATCGCCGCAACGTGTGTGAATCGCCAGCTTGTTGCGACAGCGTCACGCGCAGTTTTGTTTCGTTGGTCAACTGCAAAGGATCGGCAAAGGCAAAAATTGCTTTATGAGGTTCGTGCGAACGCGAACCGACTGACCAGCCCGTTTTCTCGTCGCCATCAATCGCAGCGGCGACTGCCCCTTTCGCGTCGGCAAAATCGGCGCGAGCTTCAGTTAGTTTCAACAGCCGCACTCCCAAAGTATTCAGCACTCCGGCGCCCAATTCTGACAACACAAAATTCGCCGTCGAACCATTTCGTCCGACCGCAAGTTCGCCACTGGCTTGTTTTTCAGGCAGCACTTCCAGCCGCAATGCCGTGTACGTGCCCGCCGGGAGCATCAGCGTCACGGCGTAAATGTCTTCCGGCGGATTTTTGCCGCTTACGGCAACAATTCCATCTTTTGCTGCCGAAATTGTTGCGCCATCTTTTGAAGTAACTTCAGTCACTGCGGGCACACGCCATATCTTTTCTTGTGCTTCGTTCGCTTTGTCGGCAGCCTCTTCCAGCGCAGCCAACTGAACGCTGATTGTCTGAATGTTCGTTTTCAGTTGCTGGCTTTGTTCCTGTTCTTTCGGCGTTAACAACTCCATTGTCGGCGCGTCGTTGTACAGGTCGGCGTCTTCGGTTTGGTTGAACAGCGCGTAAAAGCCGTAATACTCCGCGTGCGAAATCGGATCGTATTTGTGCGTGTGGCATTTCGCGCAACCCATCGTCAATCCCATCCACACCTGCATCGTCGTGTCTATGCGATCTTTGACGGCGGCGACGCGAAACTCTTCGTTGTCGGTTCCGCCTTCGTCATTGGTCATCGTGTTGCGATGAAACGCCGTGGCAATCAATTGTTGCTGTGTTGGATTGGGCAGCAAATCTCCGGCAAGCTGTTCGGTCGTGAATTGATCCAGCGGCATGTCGGCATTCAGCGCGTTCACCACCCAATCGCGAAACGGCCAGATGGTGCGCCCCAAATCTTTCTCGTAGCCTTTAGTGTCGGCGTAACGCGCCAAATCCAGCCACATCCGTGCCCAATGTTCGCCAAACTGCGGCTTGGCCAACAGTTCATCCACCATTCGTTCATAAGCCGCTGGCGAAGGAGTTGCCGCGAATTTGTCCGCAATTTCCGGCGATGGAGGTAAGCCAATCAAGTCCAACCACAGCCGTCGCACTAAAGTGTGTGGCGGAGCTGATGCGCGCAGCGCCAGCCCTTTTTTCGCCAAAGCCGCGCTGACCAAAACATCAATCGGTTGTTGATTGCCAGCAATCACAGGTTTGGCGACGGGCTCGAACGACCAATGGCGTCCCCACTTCGCGCCTTCGGCAATCCAGCGGCGAATCGTTTCAACCTGCGCAGCGCTGACTTGTTTGTGTGAACTTGGCGGCGGCATCATCACATCAGGTTCAGTGCTGGTCAGTCGAGCCAGGATCAAGCTTTTGTCCGGCTCGCCCGGCGCAACGGGCGAACCGCTGCGCCGTTTGGCTTTGGCTTCGGATTCCACATCCAGCCGAAGCCCGGCTTTGCGATTCTTTTCGTCGGGACCATGACAGGAAAAACAATTCGCCGCCAGAATCGGCAGCACGTCGCGGCCAAAGCTGATTGACTCAGCCGCGTCCGACCGTTGAGGCAATAACGAATACGCCGCTACCAAAGCTGCCAAGGTTACCAACAGCAACTTGCCTAAACGATTGCGCGAAACCGATTTCAAGCCTGTCATACCAGCTTCCACCCCGGACGATATTTGCGATGAATCATCGGTTCGCTTTCCGGCGCATTTTTTGCGCGCAACGACTTCGCGTCCCATTCCAGTTTTTTGCCAACGCGGTAGGCGACGTTGCCCAGATGATTGGCTTCGGTCAGCCAGCCTGCGTATTCAAAGTTGCACGTCGTCGGCGCGCCGGTTTTGCAGGCATGAATCCATTCGGCGTGATGGCCCAGCGATTTCGCAATGAACGGTTCCGGTCGTTTGAAATCGGCAAATTTGCTTTCGGGCAACAAAGCGTGTTTGCCGTAATCGGAAAGCACCATGCCTTTGTCGCCGACGAAGAGCACGCCATTCGGCCATTGCGGAATGCCTGCATCTTTCCAGATTTGCGGTTTGTAAGTTCCCTGATACCAGGTCAGCTTTACGGGTGACAGAGTTCCTCGCTGGCCGTATTGATAGACAGCTTTCATCGAAGCCGGAGCGATTTCCAGATGCGGTTTCGGACCATCGGCTTCGACTGTCAATGGGTGATCCAGTTTCAGCGCCCAGAACGGCAGATCAATCCAGTGGCTGCCCAAATCGCTCATCGTGCCGTTGCCGAAATCCCACCAGCGATACCATTTCGGTCCGGGAAAATAGACGTTGTTGAACGGACGCGAAGGCGCAGGCCCCAACCACAATTCCCAGTTCAAAATCGTCGGAATCGGATCAGGTGTCGCCGGGCGATTCTGGACAAAAACAATGTCTCCGGCGGCCTTCGATTCTTCTTCGGTGGCTTGCCATCCCCAGGCGCGACTGACCCAAACGTGGACTTCACTGACCGCGCCGATGGCTCCGGTTTGAATCAATTCGACCACGCGGCGGTAATTGTCTCCGGCGTGAATTTGCGTGCCCATTTGGGTGGCGACTTTGGCTTTCGCAGCGGCTTCGCGAATGACGCGCGCTTCCCAGATGTTGTGCGTCAGCGGTTTTTCGCAATAGACGTGTTTGCCGAGCTGCAATGCGGGCAGCGTGGCAAAGGCATGTGTGTGTTCCGCTGTGCTGATGACTACGGCGTCAAACTCTTTGGCGTGATCGTAAACCTTGCGAAAATCTACCAGTTTGCGCGCGCTGGTGTGGCGCGCAGCGGCTTTGTTCAAACCTTCTTCGTTGACATCGCACAGAATGGCAATGTTTTCCGTTTCGACATCTTTCAGGTTCGCCGCGCCTCGTCCGCCAGCGCCGATGATCGCTAGATTCAGTTTGTCGTTCAGATTACGCCCGCGAACGATTGCCGGAGCCGCCAGTGTCGCTAAACCGGCAGCGGCTGCCTGATTGAGAAATTGCCGTCGAGAAGTTTCCTTGGCAGCCTGTGATAGATGCGCGTTGGGTTTGTTTGCAGACATCGCGTAGCCTCCATTGGGATTCAAGTTTGGTTGAAATTCTGGTGCAGTTTTGTGGCGTGATCTTACGACGCTGCTGCGGATGTGTACAGTTTGGTTTTCGGGTACACTGCGCGCCTCACATTTCACACTCTGAAGGAAATTCTACTTTCAAAAATGAACTCAAAACGATTTGATTTGGTTGGGATTGGCTCGATGGTGGTGGATTTGATTTATAAAACACCGCGCATCATTGGCAGCGAAGAAAAGATCGCGCTGGATCGCTACAACGATGGTTCGACAACCCAAATTCTGGTTGGCGGCGTCACGCTGAACCATTTGTCCTGGGCTGGTTTGCTGGGGTTGCGCACTGGAATTTTTGGCAAACAGGGCGACGACGAATACGGGCGTTTTTTGCGCGCCGGAATGGATCGCTACTCGATGGACAAACACATCACGCTGGACGGCGCATCATCTTCGTTCGCGCACATTTTTGTGAATCCTGATGGTGGCCGCGCCATTTACATGAGTCCGGCGGCGACCAGCGAAACCACGGGCGAGTACATTCGCGTCAAGCACGCCGATTACATTCGCAGTTCGAAAATTGTTTCGACGGAAATTTCTCAACTCCCGCTGGATGCCGTCGTCGCCGTGCTGGAAATCGCCCGCGAGGCGGGAGTCATCACCACACTTGACGTAGACATTCCGCGAAGCGACGCGCTGAAAGCTTTAGGCAATGCTGAACAATTTGAACGCGCGCTCGGCCTGGCCGATTACATCAAACCTTCCAAAGCAGCCGTGATCGAAATCACTGGCGAAAGCGACGGACTGCGCGCCGCAGAAATTCTGCGGGAAAAATACAAAGCCAAAGCCGTCGTCATCACTGACGGCGAAGCCGGATGCGCAATCGCTTCGGATGAATTGACCGATCGCGTTGCGGCGTATCCAACAAAAGCGGTTGATTCAACCGGCGCAGGCGATGCCTTTTTTGGCGGGATGATTGCCGGACTGCATTTCGGCCTGGCTTGGCCGGATGTTTTGAAGTTGGCGAATGCCTGTGGCGCGGCTTGCTGCGAGATTCTGGGAGCGACGCCTGATCTGACAAAAAGCCGCGAACGAGTATTTGAGCTTTACGATGGGGTGAAATTCGACGACCAGCCGAAATCCACGGCAGCCGCTGCCGTGGATTCTTCTTCATCTGCTTCGCCTTATGACAACGCGATTCCCTTCTTCCTGGATACGGCGATTGCCGAACTGTCGAAGCTGCGGGCCAAAATTGGTGGCGAAAGCTATTTCAAACGCGTTGCTGATTTCATCACAGCCGCTGAAACCGCAGGCAAACGAGTTCACGTCACAGGCATTGGCAAACCGGAATATGTGTCTGGATACATTGCCGCGCTGCTGGCCAGCGTGGGAACTCCGACCTATTTCCTGGACGCCACTGAATGCGTTCACGGAAGCGCAGGCCAGGTCGTACCTGGCGATGTTGTTCTGGCGCTTTCCAACAGTGGCGAAACGATGGAACTGAAAGCTGCCATCATCGCGCTGAAAAACATCGGTACAAAAATTGTGGGCGTATCCGGCAATCCGAATTCGTGGCTGGCCCAGCAAAGCGATGAGTTTTTGTACGCCGGAGTTGAATGCGAAGGCAGCCCGCTGAACTTCGAACCGCGTGCCAGCATTTTGGCGGAAATTTACGTGCTGGCTGCACTGAGCATTGAATTGCAGGCCCGCAAAAACATCTCTCGGCGAGAATACAACGCCTGGCACCCAGGTGGTTCAATCGGCAAAGCGACGGCAGACTGACCTAAAACCACTAAAAGCAATCTCCGATGACGATGCGTAGCTGCTGCCTTATTCACACATCCCTCATCTTCCTGATCATCGCTTCCGGCCAAGTGGTCTTCGCGCAATCGTCGGATGCGTCTGCCTCTTCCTATCTAATCAAAAGCTGGAAAACCGAAGACGGGCTGCCGCAGAACACTGTCCACAGCATCATCCAAACTCCTGATGGGTATTTGTGGCTGACAACGGTTGACGGCCTGGTGCGCTATGACGGCGTGCGTTTCACGATTCTTAACAAAAGCAATTCGCCGGGGCTGGCCAGTAATCGGCTGACGTGTTTGTTTGAAGGCGCTGACGGAGCGCTGTGGATAGGCACGGAGGACGCCGGGGTTATGCGATACGCACACGGTGAATTCAAAACCTTCAACACCGAGAGTGGCTTGCCAGGTAACTTGGTTTTTAAGATTCAAGCCGACGGCATGGACGGTTTGCGCTTTCATGTACGAGGGGGTTACGCCTATTGGCGGGGAAACCAAATGTTGCGCGATCCTGAGAACCTTCGTCCCGATCACATAAAAAAGTTTTTTACTCCCTCCGGTGCGCAATGGACATTTGATGCAACGGGACTCTGCCGCTTGAAGGATAGTGTGACTACCTGTTATCCGCCGCTCATCGAATCAAAAGACCTCAGATACGCCACGTTCTACGAAGACCGCCAAGGGAATTTATGGTTCGG
>CAZXHW010000043.1:0-18089 GCA_964639915.1 uncultured Heliomicrobium sp. | reverse complement strand
CGCAAAAACGAAAAAGGGCGGAGTGTGAATCCGCCCTTAGTGGTGTGTTTGGTTGTGGAGGTAAATCGTTATTTCAAAATTTTGGTCGTCAAAACCAGGATCAGCGCTTTGTCTTTCAAGCTGGCAGTGCCGACCACAACTTTTTCGCCGTCTTTCAGTTTCAAGCTGGTGTTCAGGCGAGCGCTGCCGGGGTTTTGTCCTTCTGACGAATTCTGACCGCTGAATACAAGATTCACATTGTTCAGAAGCAGTGGCGACACATCGCCAATCTCGTTTTCTGAACCGATTTTGCCAATCATAAATTCGTAGTTTGCCGCTACCGATTTGTCTGCTAGTACGGCATTTCCTGCACTCGTTACATTGCCACCCAATCTCGTCCGCTGAACGATGGAAGTCAGCAGCCGATAGTTTTTGAAAGCCAGATTTGATTGAAGTTGTTTGACCACGTCTTCGATTGCCTTGGGGTAATCGCTGGTCACGCCATCGCCTTGGGAAGCAATCAAGACATAGCCATAAATTTCCACATCCGGTCTTGGCGGTTCAGCCGCTTTCACTGGCAGCGCCACATCCATGCGCTTCAGTGCTTCTTCAATTGTAGCAATGTTTTCCGGAAAATCGCGGACCGTGATGGTCTTGAATTCGGAGTTTGCTTTTAGCTCCGCGCCTTTGAATCCACTGCCCAGCGGCGCAAGCAGCGAAACCAGAGAACGGGGGTCGCGATTTTTCACTTCCAGCACTTTGCCCTTGAAGCCGGTGAAATCCACGTATTGCGGTTGCGGCTGCGGGTTCGAAGCCGGTTGATTCGCTTGTTGTTGGGCCAATGAAAGCTGGCTGGCCAGGCCGATAAACAGTAGAACGGATAACAGTTTTATCGTTTTCGTAAGCATGATCTTCTCCAGTCGTTTTGTGTTCACTTCGTTTTGGTATTCGATGAGCTGTCCGGTTTCGGAGTCAGCCAGATAATTCGTATGTTCGGGTCTGCGGTTTGTAATTCGATCCGCAGCATTTCTTTTTCTACCGGTTCCGCAGAAGCAGTTGCCGCCACCTGTTCAGCAGGAGCGGTCGCCGCCACTTGCTCCGCGGTTTCTTCCGGAATCACAGGCGGTTCCAGGGTATTTGGAAAGCCGCCATTGTTGAACGCTTCAGGCGGCAGCGGCGAATCCACGCGCTTTGATCTAAACGAGCGGTGCTTACCGCTGATCGGATTGCTAACTGCTACGCCACCTGAATCACTGCCACTTTGTTCAATGTTGCTTGTGTCAGCTTGCTTGTCATTGATGGCAATGATTTCGCCGCCGGATTTCACTGGAATCGGTTGCTGGCGATAAACTACAACAACCAAACCAGTTGTGATCGCTAACACCACTGCCGCAGAAGCCATCATCAAACGCGGGCTCCATTTCGGCAGCAACCAGTCAATCCAGGCTGGCCAACTCCCTCTCTTCTCCTGCCGCTTGATTTCGCGAAAGACCGAGGCGCGCATATTGGCCAAGGACGCTTCGTCAAATTCGGGTACTGCATATCCAGTCAGCCACGCTTGGCTGGCCTGAAATTCTTCGTTCAGCCGACGGCAATGCGCGCAAGTGTTGAGGTGCTGGCGCACGCTGTCTGCTTCCAGCGGTTCCATGTCTCCGCCGACGTACAAAGGAATCAATTTTTCAAAGTGTTCGCATCTCATAATGGGGCCTCGCTAAAACGGCCACCAGGTGCTACCGCTCCCGGTTTTGAACCGACTTTTTCAGCCAGCGGTCGCGGAAGAGTTTGATCTTGGCGCGAGCAGAACTGACTTGTGACCTAACAGTTGTGGGGGTTGAGCCTAAAAATTTGGCGACTTCTTCCGTCGTCAAACCTTCCATATCGCGCAGGACAATCGCCGCGCGCTCCTTTTCGGACAAAGTTTTCAGAGCGCGGGCGATTATCCTTCCTTCCTGCGCGAACATCGCCGAACTCTCAGTATTGTGAGGGCTGGGTTCGACGAAGCGGCCGGCTTCGATTTCGGCATCCAGCGATACCGGATTGCCGCGCCCGCGCTTGCGGGCAATGTCGTGACAGACGTTAACGGCAATTCGGTATAGCCAGCCTGAAAAATCCTGTGCGGGATCGAATTTGCCGATGAATTTGTAAACGCGCAGAAACGTATCCTGCGCAGCATCCAGCGCATCATCCTGATTGCCCAGCATTCGCCAGGCGATGCCGACCACGCGCTGCTGATGCAAAGCCATGATCTGGTCAAAAGCCGATAAATCGCCCTGCTGGGCGCGCGCGATCAATGATCCCATCGGGGAATCAAGCGGACGCGCTTCGGGTGCGTGCGTCACCGTCCGATCATTAAATCGAAGTTGGTCAGCCATCAGCGCTACATTGTTCCATTCCATAATCTCGCCCGTTTTCTGCTTGCGTCTCGCTTGCTTCGTAACCCTCTACCGTAGGGGGCAGGGAAGCGTTGAAGACATTTTCAAGAATTGTTGCAGGGTTCCGGTCGCGATAACCGCCCCACACTATGACAGGCGAAAAAGAGTGTCAGATTAACCATTAGCCTCGGAAATTTTTTTAGGTAGCACGATTCAGGAAAACTCAGCCGAATTGAGTTCTTCGACTTTCATTGTTTGAAGCAGCATTCGGTAATCACGCTTCTGCTGCTCTGAAGTTCGAAGAGTTATCAAAGCTTGCGGGCTGGGATGGTACAGGCGAAAGCGATCTATTCAAAGGGCTTAGCACCTCCACCCAGTCGCAAACGATGCAAGCGGCAGCTTTTGCGGTAAGTTGGCCGAAGATTTCCTGGCGATTCATTGCGGCTGCACGCTACACGGCAAGCTGTTCGTTAGGTAAGGTTGTGACGCCAAGGCGTCAAACGTAGAATGCCGATTCGTTTCTTGATCAAGAATCAATTCATCACCAAAGGATTGCGAATGGAAAGTGAACCAAGGTTTCGTAATGCGGGGGGCACTCCTGGCGGATTAGGAGAGTTTCTGGCTGGATTGGCAATGGCCGTCGCCGGAGGCTATCTGCTGACTAATCAGGTTTCTGTCACCAGCGGATTCTGGCAGTTGGGCGGTTACAACGCTTTCGGGTTATCGCTGGTCCCGCTGATCATTGGCATCGGAATGCTGTTTTTCAATGGACGATCCGTGATCGGTTGGCTGCTGACGCTGGCCGGAACCGTGATTATTTTTGCAGGCATCATTACGAACCTGAACATTTATTTTCGCGAAACCAGTTTGTTCAACACGATCTTGATGCTGGTGCTGCTGGCGGGAGGGATCGGACTGGTGGCGCGATCTTTACGCTCGCATTCCGGAAGAACCAACGCAGGAAGACAAGAGTGAACGATCAAATTCAATTCGCCACAGGCCGCGCCTGGTTGGTGTTTTACCTGAAAAAATATCGCTGGCAATTGATGGCCGGAACCTTGTTTGTGCTTGGTTCGGTAACGTTCGGAGTCTTTGTGCCGCGTTACGTCGGGCTGGCAATTGATGGATTGAAAGCTGGCGATTTAAGCTACGACAAGCTGTGGCGATCTGTCGCCATCATTGTCGGCACCAGTATTATCAGTGGCGTTTTTTTGTATTTTCAGCGGCGAACGCTGATCAACATGTCGCGTTACATCGAATACGACCTGCGGCAGGATTTTTACGGCCACCTGCAAAAACTTCCTTTGACTTTTTTCCAGCAGCAACGAACCGGCGATTTAATGGCGCGGGCGACAAACGACCTCAGCGCGGTTCGCCAGATTGTCGGTCCGGCAATTATGTACAGCGAACAGACGTTGTTTCGCGTGCTGATCATTCTGCCGCTGATGTTCAGCATCAGCGTAAAACTGACCATCATTTTGCTGCTGACCATGCCGCTGGTTTCGTTGACGGTGAAATACTTCGGCCATCAGATTCACGTTCGCTTCGAAAAAATTCAAGAGTTCTTTTCCGACATGACTGCCCGCGCACAGGAAAACCTGACCGGTGTGCGCGTTATTCGCGCTTACGCCCAGGAAGAATCCGAAAAACGCCAGTTTGCGCGGCTGAATGAAGAATACGTTGACCGCAACATCAGTTTGGTCAAACTGTCCGCTGTGTTTCGCCCCTTGATGCAATTTTTCATCGGCTTGGGCTTCGCGGCCATCATTCTGGTCGGCGGACGCGAAACGGCTCAAGGGAGAATGACGTTGGGCGAGTTTGCTGCCTTCAATCTTTATCTGGAACAACTGATTTGGCCGCTAATCGCGATGGGCTTTGTGACGAACTTGATTCAGCGCGGCACCGCCAGCCTGAAGCGGATGCACGAAATTATGGCCATCGAGCCAGCGATTGCCGACACGCGAGAAGGCGGAAGGACCGAGGGACCGAGGGACCGAGGGATCGAGGGCAAGATCGAATTTCGGAATTTGACGTTTCGGTATTCACCGAATTCTCCAGCGGTTTTGCAGGACATCAACTTGGTCATCGAAGCCGGTCAGGCAGTTGCATTCATTGGGCGAACCGGTTCCGGCAAATCTACGCTGATGAATCTGGTTCCGCGGCTGCTGGACGCCGAACCGGGAATGGTTCTGATTGACGACCTCCCGATTCGCGAAATTCCACTCAAAACTTTGCGCGAAAACATTGGCTACGTGCCGCAGGAAACCTTTCTTTTCAGCGAAACGCTGGCCGAAAACATCCGGTTTGGCGTCAACGGATCGAATGATAGCGATATTGAATGGGCTGCCGACGCCGCCAGCCTGGCCGAAGATGTAAGGGATTTCCCCAACAAGTACGAAACTGTTTTGGGCGAACGCGGCATCACGCTTTCCGGGGGGCAAAAACAGCGAACGGCAATTGCTCGCGCGGTCATTCGCCGCCCGAAGATTCTGATTCTGGATGATTCGCTTTCGGCAGTGGATACATACACTGAAGAAAAAATCCTTTCTCACTTGCGCGAAGTGATGCAGGGCAGAACGGCATTGATCGTCGCCCATAGAATTTCGACCGTGAAGGATGCGGACCTGATTTGTGTGTTGGATCACGGGCGCATCATCGAACGCGGCACGCACGAAGAATTGATGCGGCTGGATGGCGCTTATGCTGATTTGTACGAGCGGCAATTGCTGGAAGAAGAATTGGCGGCGAGTTGATACGGGAGGGAGTTAGATGAAAGATAGTGGTGATGTACTGGTTCGCATAAAGCGCGCTGTTTTGCAGGGACGCACAAAATTCAGCAAGAAAGCGTTGCTGGAAATGGAAACGGATGGTTTAACAGAGTTAGATATTGAAGAAGCAATTCTCAATGCTCATGTAATTTATAAGAAAATTCGATCGCGCAGTCCGTATCGTGGCAAAAAGACTGAGTACCTTTATGTGCTTCAAAGCACGAACCTTGATGGGATTTTTATCTATACAAAAGGTAAGTTTCTGCGAGAAGAGAACACCGAGATTTTCTATTTTCTGATCTCTGCAAAGAGGTCTGTGTAATAGGAGAGAAGGCAATGGAGAAAATCACAATTTGTCCAACGTGTGGCAGCAACAAAATTCGCTCTATCAAGAAGGATCAAATCAGAGAGTTTAACGGGCAAAAATACACCGTCCCTGATTTGGAATATCAGGAATGTCCTGTCTGTGGCGAAGAGATTTATGGTCCAGATGCGGTAAGGAAAATTGAGGCTTATTCCCCGGCTTTTGCCAAGCCTGAAAAGCAAAAGAAAGCTGCTTGATGGCTATTCAATAGATCAACCTTGACCCTTTTCCATCGTCTTGGTCAGCGATTCGGTGGCTTTTTCGCGCGGCATGCTGATGATGGCTTGGATGCGCTGGCCGTCGCGGCGGACTTTCAGGTTGTTGAGCATCAGCATTGCGCCTTGGTCATTCGATTTTTTGAACCGGGCGACCAAAAGCGCTGCTTGCGCCAGATTCGTGATGTTGCGCGCATCTTCTTCGTTTTCGGTGAAACCCGTGACAATCAACTGAGCTTCCTGAGCAATGTCCAGCACCATGCTCAATGAGGTCAGTTGATGCAGCGGTCCCATGGCTTTGCTTTCGCTGATGGCGGCCAAAATGGCCAGCGCTGCTTCGTCAATTTCCTTGATGCCGGACGATTGCGTGATCTTGTAATCCACCAAAGTCCCATCAGGTTTCACTGTGCCGCTGACGCCGATTTTCAAACGGCCTTCGGGCAAATCCAGTTTGCCTTCTTTTTTCGCGTCGTAAAGCCGCTTCACCTGATCTTTGATCGGAGCCGTATTGATTCTGCCAAACGCACCGAAGCTTTCAGGCTTCTCGGCAGGCTTTTCAGATTCAGTCGAAGCCTGTGCCAAGGCATCGGTTTTGGTTTTTTCTTCAGCTTCTTTCTGCTCGGCTTCGCGTTGGGCTATTGCTTCCTTCTGTCGGCGTTCTTCTTCCAAACGTTCTTCTTTGCGACGGCGAGCGGCCTGGAGTTTGGCTTGGCGCTCTTTTTCTTTTTCCATCTCTGCTAGGGATTTGACCTTGTCAGGCGAACGAAAGCCCAAATAGCCGGTTGGATATTCAAACTTCTTCGAGAAATCAATCAAGATGGCGTGGTTGTAATCTTCATCAACAAATTCAACGCCGCGCAATTTCATCGCCAACCCAAAAACCGGCGCGTAATAAACACCGATGCACAACGCGATGTGGGCAACGACAGAAAGTCCCGCCGCGATAATCAACCCTTTTCTTCGTTTTGGATGGCGAATTAAACTAATCATTACTTCTCCCTCGCAAAGAACGATACGATTATAGACCTTTGCAGGGTGCGAAAAAACAGGGTGTTTCGGAGATGGCAGAATGCTAATAGAACTCTTTTCCAAGCCAAAACCTATCATTGGGATGATTCACGTCGGAGCGTTGCCCGGAACGCCAGCCAACCGACAAAGCGTCGCCGAGATCATCGCACAAGCTGTTCTCGAAGCAGGCATTTACCGCGAAGCTGGAATTGACGGCATCGCCATCGAAAACATGCACGACGTGCCGTATTTGCGCGGCGAAGTCGGGCCGGAAATTGTCGCGGCAATTGCTTTGGTTGGGCAGGCGGTGAAAGCTGAAAGCCAGTTGCCCGTGGGAATTCAAATTCTGGCTGGAGCGAACATCGAAGCGATGGCCGTGGCGCATGCCGCCAACCTGGATTTTGTTCGCGCGGAAAGTTTTGTCTTCGCGCACGTTGCGGATGAGGGGTTAATTGAATCTTCGGCGGCAAAACTGCTGCGTTACCGCAAGATGATTGGAGCCGAACGCGTGCAGGTTTGGGCTGACGTGAAAAAGAAGCATTCTTCGCACGCGATTACTTCCGACATCAGTTTGGGCGTGATGGCCGAAACCGTGGAGTTCATGCGTGGCGATGCCGTCATTATCACCGGAAGCGCTACCGGCGATCCGCCAAAGCTGGCCGATGTTTCAGAAGCCAAGGCGCATTGCCAATTGCCCGTTGTGCTTGGTTCAGGCGTTGACGACAAAAACATCGCAGAGTTCTGGCCAAAAGCCGATGGCTTCATCATTGGTTCGTATTTCAAACAGGAAGGGAAGTGGCAGAACAAGGTGGATGCCAGGCGGGTGGAGCAGTTTATGAATCAGGCGTTGTCGCTGGGAATTGTTGCGCGATGATTCGACGCTGACTTCATTTTCCATTTGTGATTTGCAAATTGTCATTTGTCATTGGCCGAACAGTTGGTCGCAATGACAAATGACAATTGAAAGCTGGCAAATGGAAAATAAAAAAGAAGTGTTATTGCTCAGAAATCAAGCCGACAGTTCAGTGTTCAGGCGGGTGGTTCTTGCCGATGAACCAGTCGTACACCAGCGCACCCAGCGGACCGCCAATCAGCGGACCGACAATCGGAACCCAGAAGTAATAATTGTTGGCGGTAAAAACCTGACCGCCCCAGCCAGCCAGGGCCGTGAACAAACGCGGCCCCAGATCACGTGCCGGATTAATTGCATACCCGGCATTCAGTCCAAACGCCATGCCAATCGCCATGACCAAAAAGCCTACGGCCAGCGGAGCGACATTGCCCGGAACACTGTTGCGAGCATCGCCGATGGCGGAAATTACCAGCATCAAAATCGCTGTGCCGACAATTTGATCCAACAATGCGCCAGACGTTGACAGGTAGCTTTGCGGATACGTCGCAAAGATTCCCGCCGTGTCCATTTGCCGCACGCCACCATCGAAGGCAAAAAAAGCTTCGCGGTAGACAAAGAACGCCGTTGCTGCGCCGCAAAAAGCTCCGGCAATTTGTGCTGCGAAATAGGGCAGGACTTTTGCCCAGGCCAGTTGGCGGCGAATCGCCACTGCCAACGTCACAGCCGGATTCAGGTGGGCGCCAGAAACTCCACCCGCAACGTAAATTCCCATCGTTACGGCGAAGCCCCAGGCCAGATTGATTGAAAGGTAGTCACCATTTTGTTTCTTGCCCAGCACGACCTGAGCAACAACGGCGGCTCCAATAGCGATCAAAACAAAGGTGCCTAGAAATTCAGCAAGCAATTCACGCTTTAGATTGTTTGAGTTCATAGTTTTGTTTTTCATCCACGAAGTCACACGAAGATTCACAAAGACAAAACTTCGTGCTTTCTTCGTGTGGCTTCGTGGGAAGGAAGAGATTATTTGGTGCTGCCGCTGCTGGCGGCTTTCACTTCGATGGATTTTTCGCGTTTGATGCCCAGATGTGAGTCGAACCATTCCAATTGCCGAGCGGTCAGGTCAATGATGTGGTTTGGTTCCTGAATGCCGTGGCCTTCGCGCGGGAAGCGGTAAAAGACAGTTTCGACGCCGCGTTTTTTCAACGAGCGGTAATACTGTTCGCCCTGTTGAATGTTGACGCGGAAGTCGCGTTCGCCGTGCGTGATCATCAGCGGAGTTTTGACTTTCGACACATACGTCATCGGCGACCAGCGGCGGTAATTGTCTGGCACATCCCACGGTTTGCCTTTGAAGCCATATTCCATCAAGCCGGGAATATCGCTTTGACCGTGGAAGCTGTACCAATCGCTGATGGCTGCGTGACCGATGGCGGCTTTGAACCGGTCGGTTTGCGACACCGTCCAGAATGTCATAAAGCCGCCGTAACTGCCGCCCATCACCACGCATTTGTCTGCGTCAGCAATGCCTTTAGCAATCACAGCGTCAACTCCTGCCATAATGTCCTGAAAGTCTTTGCCGCCCCAGTCGCCGATGTTGGTTTGCGTAAACTTCTCGCCGTAGCCGGTTGATCCGCGAGGATTTGGCATCAGCACGGCATAGCCGTTCGCCGTCCAGATTTGATTTCGGGAGTTGAAACTGTCGCTGAATTTGCCGTATGGACCGCCGTGAATTTGCAGGATCAGCGGGTATTTCTTTCCGGCTTCGTAGCCGAGCGCTTTCAACAGCACGCCTTCGATGTCGAAATTGTCCGGGCCTTTCCATTTGATTACTTCTGCTTCGGCAATGGCGAAGTCTTTGATTTGAGGATTGACCGTCGTTAGTTGCCGAGCGGCTTCGCCGTTTGATCCGGAGATCCAAATGTCTTCAGACGTGCGGCTGTCATTAACCGTGTAAGCTAGCCATTTGCCGTCAGCGGAAAGATCGAATTGTCCGTAGTTGCGATTGCCTTTAGTGATTTGCGCAACTTTGCCGCCAGCAACCGGAACGCTGTAAACGTGCGAATACATTCCAACGCCACTGGTGAAATAAATCGTTTTGCCATCGGGCGACCAGTTGATTCCCTGAGCAGATTCGATGAACTCGGAAGTTAGATTTTTGGGCTGACCGGCTTCGGCGGAAACGATCATCACGTTAGATTTCGCTGCCCAGTTGGAAGTGCTGGAGGTAAAGGCGATCCATTTGCCATCCGGCGACCATTGCGGATTGGAATCCGGGCCTGGATTCGTAGTTAGTTTGCGAGCAGTTTCGCCCTTTGAAGGAATGACGAAAACTTCGCTGTTGCTGAACTCAGAAATGTCTGTCCAGATGCTTTCCAGCGATGAAGTTTTCGACGTGGTGTAAGCGATCAAACTGCTGTCAGGCGACCATTGCGGCGAAGAAACCGAAAATTCGCCTTCCGTCAGGCGTTTCTTTTCTTTTGTTTCCAGGCTGATCGTCCACAGATGCGAATAGAGTAAATCTGCGTCCACAGTGATGGTGTCGAACTTGTCTTTCTTCTTTTTCTCACGGTCGGCTTTGTCTTTAGGTGTGTCACGCGTGATGAACGCGATTTGATTGCCGTAAGGCGACCAGCGAAACGCCGAAACGCCATTTTCTTCTTCGGTCAGCTTTATCGCTTCGCCGCCGTTGGAGGGGATGATCCAGATTTGGTTGCCTTTTTCACGATCCGCTAAAAAGGCAATGCGCGAACCTTCAGGATCCCATTGCGGCGCGCTTTCGCCTTTTTCGCCATTGGTCAGTTTGGTCGGCTGGCCGCCTTCAGTTGAAATCAGGTAAATGTGGCTGACACGGCGATTTTCTTTTTTATCCCATTCGCTGATTGTATAAGCGATTTGTTTGCCGTTTGGCGAAATCTGCGGCGCGCCGACAGTTTTCATTGTCAGAGCGTCTTCGATGGTCATTCGCTTCTGCGCTGCGGCGGTAACGATGAGCGCAAAAACAAACAGGATTGCCAGAAGAGAGGTCGAAAACTTCTTCATAACTGCCTCCGCTTAATTGATTGGACGAATTGTGTGGAACGAATTGAAAGATTTGTTTACTTGCGAACGCGCGGCATCATAGCTTCAGAAGAATGAAAAATCCACGAAACACAGGAGGTTACGCAACTAAACAATCTTCGCGAGACTTCATGGATGATTGCTGGGCGCGATGATAAGCTTTGCTGCGTTACGCCACTTCACTCTTCATTTGAGAAAAACCTATGACCAGAAAACTTTTTTTGCTTTTTGCGCTGATTGCGATCTCTTCAACCGCTTTCTTTCTTCAAGCAGCAAACTCCTCCCAAGCCGATTTTGACTTGCTTGTTACCAATGGTCGCATTGTGGATGGAACTGGCAACCCGTGGTTTGTCGCAGACGTGGCAATCAAAGGCGGACGCATTGCTGAAATCGGCAAGCTTGATCCGAAGCGCGCGGCTCGCTTGATTAACGCCGCCGGGTTGATTGTCTCGCCAGGGTTCATTGACGTTCACACACACATCGAAGGCGGCATTACGGAATTTCCGGCGGCGGAAAACTTTCTGCGGATGGGAGTGACTTCGGTGGTGACGGGAAATTGCGGCAGCTCGGCGCTAAATCTGAACGAGTGGTTTTCGCGGCTGGAAAAGCTTGGCGTTTCAATCAACGTTGCTTCATTGGTCGGGCACAACACGGTTCGCCGGGCAGGAATGAATGGAGATTTCGACCGTCCACCGACGCCAGAAGAATTGCAGAAAATGCGCGACTTGGTTTCGCAGGCGATGCGCGATGGAGCTGTCGGCTTTTCAAGCGGTCTTGAGTACGTGCCGGGTACTTACGCCAAAAGTGACGAAATCGTTGCGCTGGCCAAAGCTTCGGCAGAATACGGCGGACTGTACGCGACTCACATGCGCAACGAAGATGCGACTGTCGAAGACGCAATCAAGGAATCTTTGCTGGTTGGCGAACAAGCTGGCTGCCCGGTCGAAATTTCTCATTTCAAAATTTCCAGCAAGGCACGGTGGGGTGCCAGCGCGATCACCATCAAAATGGTCGAGGATGCTCGCTCTCGCGGACAGCAGGTTACAGTGGACCAATACCTGTATCCGGCATCGAGCACCGGCATCGGCATTCTGTTTCCATCCTGGGTATTTGATGGCGGCGAAGCCAAAACCAAGGAGCGGTTAAACGACAGTGCCACGCGTCAACGCATTCGCCGCGAAATGATTGCCAAGGCCGAAGGCGGCGGCTTTAAGGATTTTGCATTTGCTTATGTCGCCAGCCACCAAGCGGATCCCTCCATTAACGGCAAGAACATTGCCGAAATCACGCAACTGAAAAAACAAAAGGCTGACGCCGATTCCCAAGCCGAACAGGCGATGGAAATTCTGCAAGCAGGCGGCGCGCAGATGGTATTGCAGAAAATGTCGGATGCAGATGTGGATCGAATTTTTCGTCAACCGTTTACGATGATCGCTTCCGATTCAGGGATTCATAATTTCGAAAGCCCTAGCATTCCGCATCCGCGAGGGTATGGGAACAACGCGCGCGTTTTGGGCTTGTATACGCGCGAAAAGAAACTGGTCGGCGTGGAAGAAGCAGTTCGAAAAATGACTTCGCTGCCTGCGGGAACCTTTCACTTGTGGGATCGCGGCTTGCTCCGTCCGGGAATGGCTGCGGACATTGTGATTTTTGATGAAAAAACGGTTGCGGATCGCGCGACCTTTCAGCAGCCGAAACAGTATCCAGCGGGCTTCAACTTCGTCATCGTCAATGGGCAAGTCGAAATCGAAGCTGATAAACATACTGGCGCAAAGTCCGGGCAAATTCTTCGCGGGCGCGGCGCTGGAAAATGATGATTGTTATGAAAGCTTGAGCTACAATTCCAACGTCGTTTCTAGGAAAACAATTATCTTTTTAGAGGTCGCTATGTCAGTTCAGACGTCAGCACAACCAGCACGAAAGCTTTTCACCACAGCCGAATACCATCAGATGCTCGAAGCCGGAATCCTGAACGAAGATGACCGGATTGAGTTGATCGCAGGGGAGCTTTACGAGATGAGTCCTATCGGTTCTCGCCATGCCGCCGCCGTTAATCGGCTAACTGAAGTTCTGGGCGAACAACTCAGAGGAATTGTCATTATTAGCGTTCAAAATCCGATTGAATTGAGTGAATATTCAGAGCCGCAGCCTGATCTGACTTTGCTCAAGCGTCGAGATGATTTCTATTCGCAATCGCATCCAACACCCGCGGACATTCTGGTTGCCATCGAAGTTTCCGACACGACGCATGAAAGGGATCGCAGTCTGAAATTGCCGACTTATGCTCGCGCGGGCGTGGCGGAAGCCTGGCTGGTTGATCTGTTCAACGACCACATCGAAATCCATTCCCAACCGGCCAGCGGGATTTATCAGGAAATCAGGATTGTATTGCGCGATCAGCCGCTTGTTTCGAAAACCATTCCACAGCTTCAATTGAAGGCCGAAGACATTCTTGGATGACCCTGAAAGCGAAAAATGCCGCGCGCTCGGATTGAACGCGCGGCAAAAAGACGCCGAAAACAAACGCGCAGGGATGACGAATCACCTGCGCGTTTGTGTTTACCGGCAAGGAGGAGGAAAGATCGGGATCACGAAGTTGTTCGTGGTGTCCAATGTCAGTTTGTGCAGGTTGCGACCCGACGTATACGCCGTCGCCGCAGTCGCGGCATTCGGGTTGAAGTTAAGAACTGCACCTGAAATGCCCTGGTTGCCGTTGTTGCCGAAGCCGTATAGCTTCATCCATCCGCTCTTGCCCGCAGGGATGAATTGATCCAGTCGCGGAACCGTCCGCGGGAAATTGGACGAAAGCGAGCCGCGAAGCTGACAGCCGCCGGTCAAGTTGAAGCTGGAACTGTTTTCGGTGTCGTTGTACACCAGCCCGAACAGTGTGCCCAGCGTCGAAGTTCCCAGGCCCAGGTTGCCGCCAATTCGGTTGACGATCAGCATCGTGTCATTGCCATCGGCGCGGCTTGGAATGTCGTCCAGCGCCAAAACGCGTGGCAACCGCGTGTAACTGATGCCGTCGAAATTCAGCGTGGCGACCGGCGAAGTTTCATCACATAGCATCGCTCCGCTGGAAATCGCGGAAATCGCCTCTGCCGTCAGGTTGGCTGAATGCCCGGAAGCAAACTTCACGTACTCATCGCCAATCAGGTAATTGAAGTTCGTCGGACAGCCGGTGATGGAATTCACCGCAACCGCAATGACGAAACCGGTTGTGCCCGGATCGAAATCGGCTGTGTTAAAGCTGGTTGTTTGATTTCGTGTCAAACAAAGGAAACTATCAGCCACCGAACAACTATCGCCATCCACAAAAAACAGATGCACGGCGATGTCCTGGCCGGGGTTAACGTTGGTGATGTTGATGCGCGTGTTTTGAACCGCAGGAACGGTCGGATTTGACGTGTACACGTTATAAATCAAAACCGAACCGGCCTTTGAATCACTGATTTCGGAATCAGCTAGCAACGCGATTCCGGGTCCAACAGGCGGCCCGCAAGCGTTGACGGTCAGAACGACGTCGTCTGTGGTCGAACCGCAGGAAGCACTGGTGACGGTCAATCGCAATGTGACTGTTCCGGTGCCGGTGACGTTGACTGGAGTCGTTGCGGTGGTTGGGCTGACGATGCTGGCCGATGCAGTACCAGTGGAACCGACAACGCTCCATTGCGGACTGCCTCCGGTAGCCGATCCCGTAACGCTGACGACAGTCGGGTCGTCAATGCGGCAAGCGGTTTTGTCGGCTCCGGCATTTGCCAGCAGAGCTTCATTCAGCGTCACGGTTTTTGTGTTGCTGGCGTTGCAGCCGCCCGGTGCGCTTACAGAAGCTGTCAATGTAGTTGTTCCAGTCACACCTGCAGTCCAGGTGACTGTGCGCGTGTTTTGCCCCGCCGTGATGGTTCCATTTGTGATTGTCCAACTGTAGCCAGCGCCCGATCCGGCATCAGGAACCGAAGCACTGTTGCCGGTTGAGTTGGCGCAAGCATTTGCCGAGGCGGTAATGGTTGCTGAAATGGCATTGTTGACTGAAAGAACTACGTCATCGTTGGCCGTGCCGCAACCCGCATTGCTATTCGCCGTAAGCCGCAAGGTAACGGTTCCGGTTCCGCTGACGTTGACGGCAGTGTTGGCGGTAGCCGGACTGACAATCGCAGCCGAAGCTGAGCCTGTCGAACCGACAACTGTCCAGGCTGGTGACGCCAATGCGCCATTCGACGCCGAACCGCTGACGTTAAAAGCCGTTGTGCCGCCCGAAGCACAAAGTGTTTGATCCGTGCCAGCGTTGGCAGTTGGCAACGCATTGGTCGTCAGTACCACATCGTCCGAAGCCGAACCGCAGCCATTCGTTCCGCTAACCGTCAACCGCAAGGTAACAGTTCCCGCGCCGGTCACGTTGACAACTGTGTTGGCGCTGTTCGGGCTGGCGATTCCGGCAGCAACTCCCACCGTGGAACTGATGACGCTCCAGCTTGGCGTGCCGCCAGAAACCGCGCCGGTCAAGTTGAACGCGACAGTTCCTTGCGGAGACTGGCAAAGCGTCAAGTCCGTTCCAGCGGCGGCGCTTGCCGAACCTGAGATTGCTGCCTGTTTTGAAGCTGTAGCGGCGCATCCGGCGCCTCCGGTTACGCTAACGCCCAGCGTGACGTTGCCGGAACCTCCGGCAGTCCAGACAATCGCGTTTGTGCCTTGGCCGCTGATCAAGGTTCCATTGGTTACTGTCCAGTTGTAGGTTGCACCCGTTCCAGCACTGGCTACGGAAGCGTTATTGCCAGTTGAGTTGGCGCAAACCGCGGCCGGAGCCGTTATGGTTGTCGTAGGCGCAGAAGAGAAACTGACTTTGACTTGATCGCTGGCCGTTCCGCAGATTCCAGCCGGATCGTTTGTCGTCAGCGTCAACGTTACCGACCCAAGCAGGACTTCCGCCGCTGATGGAGCGTAAGTGGCATTCAGCGTATTTCGATTTGGTGTAAAGGTTCCGGCGCCGCCCACCCAACTTGCGCTGGTGGCCGAGCCGCCAAATGAACCGTCCAGCTTGACGCTTGGATTGCCTGAGCAGGCATTTTGATCTGCTCCGGCGTTTGCGGTTGCTGCCGGGTTGATGGCGATGATCATCTGGTCGCTGGCCGTACCGCACGGACCCGCAGGATCATTCGTTACCAAAGTCAGTGTTACAGAACCAGCAGCGATTTCCGCTGCCGAAGGAGTGTATGTTGCGTTCAGCGAATTTCGGTTTGGCAGAAACGAACCTGTGCCGCCAACCCATGCTCCGCTAGAAGCGCCATTGCCCACTGCACCTGTCAGGCCGACGCTGGGGCTGCTGGCGCAGACTGTGCGGTCAGCACCGGCATTAGAACTTGGCGGAGCCAGGAAATTGATTTTGACTTGGTCAGTTGCCGCTCCACAGGCACCATCCGGATCATTGGTAGTCAGCGTCAGCGTGACTCCGCCTGCGGAAATTTCGCCAGTGGTTGGCGTATACGTTACGTTCAGCGAATTCGCGCTTGGCGAGAATGTGCCAGCACCGCCGCTCCATGCTGCGTTTGAGGCTGAGCCGGAAATCGTGCCCGCCAAGGAAACCGCAGGATTGGTTCCGCAAACAGTTTGATCTGTTCCGGCATTGGCGCGCGCAGCCGGAGTGATGGCGATCACCAGTTGATCGCTGACTGCTCCGCATGGGCCATTCGGATTGTTTGTTGTAAGCGTCAAGGTCACCGTTCCGGCAGCAATTTCCGCCGCCGTCGGCGTGTACGTTGCCGCTAACGTGTTAGCATTTGGCGTGAACGTGCCAGCGCCGCCGCTCCACGTTCCTAAAGTTGCGCTGCCGCCAATTTGACCGGTCAGAGCAATCGCCGGGCTGGAAGCGCACACTGCGCGATCGGCTCCGGCATTTACCGTGGCTGCTGCATTCACCGTGATCTTCATCTGGTCACTGCCAGTGCCGCAGGTTCCTCCGGTTGTCGTCAGGGTCAAGGTCAGGTCTTTGGCGGTTAGGTCGGCGGGCGAGGGGATATACGTGGCGTTGAGTGTCGTAGCGTTTGGCGAAAACGTGCCCGTTCCATTGGTTGACCATACGCCGCCTGTGGCTCCACCGATTGCTCCGGTCAATTCTACAACCGGGTTATTCGCGCAAATGGTTTGATCTGCTCCGGCCCGGGCAGAAGCCGTAGTGCCAATAATAATGTTCAGCGAATCGCTGGTCGCTGCGCATGGACCCGTCGCCGTCAGTTTCAACACCACGGAGCCCGCAGCAATTTCACCTGCTGTCGGCGTGTATGTGGCGTTTAGCGTGTTAGCGTCTGGCGTGAACGTGCCTTTGCCGCCGGTCCAAACTCCGCCGGTTGCGCCGCCTCCAACCGAGCCGCCAAGAATGACTGACGGGGTCGCAGCACAAGTCGCAATATCTGCTCCTGCGCTAACTGTCGCCGCAGAGGTGATGTTTACCGTTCCAAGCGCTGATTGCGACAGGCATCCAGTCGCATCCTGCACCGTCAAGGTATATGTGCCCGGAGTGGAAATGTTGATGGATCCCGTATTGGCTGAAAAACTATTCGGTCCACTCCAAATATATTTATACGGCGATTGACCGCCAGTCACATTTGCCGTCAGTGTCGCCGTTCCGCCAGAACAAATAGTTTCAGAATTCACCGCCACTGTTGGCGCGGTTCCGAAATTCACCTGAAGCGGTTCCAGGAAATCCAAAACGGTCGCGTCCGCAGCCTGCGAATTTCTGGATTTGATAAAGACGGTCTTGAAAGAAAGACAAGCAGAAGATTTTTCAAGCAACTCAGTGAGGTTCAGCGCGGCTTCACCGAATTGATTGGCTGAATAGTTCGGCACGCCAAATGCCGTAAATGGTGTCGGCGTGGCACCGCTGTTGGTCGCTGTAAAAAGGAAATCTGAAGCTGATGCCGAGAGCAAAGGAACAGAAACCCAGTTGAATCCTCTTCCTTCGCTTTGCCAGCGTTGAACGAAGAATTCTGTCTTGCCGTCGTTGGCCGCCAGCTTGATTGTCAGAAGCAAATCGCCGACGGTTCGTCCGCCATTCTGCCCGCTGGAAGCGAAGGTGCCATTGCCATTGACCGTTAATGTATTTTGCAAAAATTCGAAATCTAGGTAGCTGTCTGCGCTGGTGTTCAATCGGTCAACGCCTAAAACCACCCACAAATTTTCGGCTTTATCAGTTGATGTGTGAATGAAAGCGTTGTTGATGTCGTCGGAAGCGGAAGCTTTTTGCGCTGCCCAGGTCCAGGCGTTGGGATTGTCATTGGCCTTCAACCCGCTTTTGAAAATGTTGTCGTTGGCATTGTTAAACGCGTCCGTCCGGCGAAAAGTCCGGCTGGAATTCAACGTTGCGCCTGAGGATGAAAAAGACGCTTCGCCTTTGCCGGATGATCCGGGAACCCAGTCTGATGTGTCTGTGTTTGGAGAGTTGGCTTCCAGATTCCCCTCGATATCAAAACCCTGGCCAGGATC
>CAZXHW010000042.1:0-18191 GCA_964639915.1 uncultured Heliomicrobium sp. | reverse complement strand
AACCGAATCTGACTTGCACTGCGAACCCAGCGCTTGGATCGACTGGAAACACGACCAGCATGACTTGCACGGCGGCTGAATTGCCACCGAACAAGAACCCAGACGGGACAGTCAATCCGGCAGGCACAATCGTGTTCCGTTTGACCGTATTGCAGGATCCGCTGACGCCACAACCGCTTCCAGCGAATTACCAGAACTGCGTGTCGGCGACTTCGATGTCCACGGACCCGAATCCGGCTAACAACACCAACGTTTGCGATCCGTTCACACCTGCATTTTCGGCTGACTTGTCAGGAACAAAAACTGCTACTCCGGAGCCGGTGATTGCGGGCAACCTGCTGACCTACACCATTACGGCGACGAATGGCGGGCCCAGCGCTGCGCTGAATTTTATGATCACCGATCCGCTTCCGGTCGGCACTGTCTTTATCTCTGCGGTGGCTTCAACGGGTGCAACGTTGATGACGCCGGCAGTTGGAACTAACGGTCAGGTTAAGGCAACCTGGAATGCTGCTGGTGGAACGCCTGGCGGATTGACGCCCCCGGGAGTCACGCGCACGCTGACCATCGTTGTTCGCGTGTGCCCTGACTTCCAGCAGATTCGCAATCTGACAGATGCTCAGATGTGCGTGCCGAACCTGACGGATACGGCGACGATCAGTTCAGATACGACGGATCCGAATCCGGCAAACAACACGGCATCAGTTACTTCGACGGTGCAGGCGCAATCCGATCTGTCTATCAGCAAATCAGATTCACCCGATCCTGCGCCGTACAGCACGACAGGGACACCATCGAACATCACGTACACGCTGACATTTGCGAACGCCGGCCCGTCCAATGCCAACGGTGTAACAATTGTGGATGTGTTGCCGAAAGGCTTCACGGTGGTTGGAACGCCGACTTCTACCGTTCCGGGCACAACATTCACCATCACCACGACCAACGGCATCACGACGGTTGTCGCCAATTTGGGTGTGCTTGGGGCTGCTAATCAATGCACGTTGACCCGGCCCAGCAGCGGTACAATCGTTATTGTTGCCAGGGTTCCAATCAAACATCCGTCAATCACCGTGACGAATGTGGCGACGATTGCTTCAACCAACTGCCTGCCTGAAACGGGCACGCTGGCAACGCAATCCAATCCATTGTCTGGAAATCCGGCGATCATCGTGCCGGGCACAGGCATGCTGGCAAACAACAGAGCCTTTGCCGACACGCGAATTGTGCCTCCTGGCATAACGGGCAGCCCCTATCTGGCGCTGTCTGAAGTAAGCGATCAGAAGGAAGGTTCGATCCTTTTCTATCCGATCTACACTTCTGAGGCGGCGAACGCCAACGTTCAGAATACG
Organism: uncultured Heliomicrobium sp.; assembly: GCA_964639915.1. Taxonomy (GTDB): domain Bacteria; phylum Acidobacteriota; class Blastocatellia; order RBC074; family RBC074; genus RBC074. The sequence goes on along the minus strand of CAZXHW010000042.1, from coordinate 16,839 downwards.
CGCATTTCAATGACCAACACTTCGCCCACTGAAAAGGTGACCGTTCACCTGTTCGCAGTGGATGGCGCAAGCTGTGCAATCCTGGATGCCTTTATCTGCTTGACCCCGAACCAGACTGCATCGTTCCTGGCTTCAGACTTTGATCCGGGCAACACAGGCTATGTGATGGCGGTGGCGGTTGAAGATGAGAACGGTCTGCCACGCGCATTCAATGAATTGATTGGCGACGAATTCGTCAAGTTCTCGTCAGGGCATCAGGCAAATCTGGCCGCCGAATCAATCGCGGCTTCGATGCTGTTCCCGGCTGGCGTGGACGCGACTGCAACAACGGCGACCCTGCGATTTGACGGCATGAACTACAACAGATTGCCGCGAGTTCTGGCCGCCAGCGGCATTGGCAGCACCGCCGACAGTAATTCCACAATGATGATCATTGACCGCGTCGGCGGGAATTTCACCACCAGTGGAGCGCTGATCGGCAATATCACCGGATTGCTGTTTAATGATTCGGAAATCCAGTATAGCTTCACCGCCAACCTGGGATCGTGCCAGTATCGCAAGATTCTGGACAACAGCTTCCCGCGAACCTTCACGCCGTTCAATACGGTGATTCCTGCCGGACGCACCGGTTGGATGAAGTTCTGGACCGTGAACGAAGGGGCGTTGTTTGGCGCACAGATCAACTTTAACTCTTCCGCGAACGCCAATGGCGGAGCATTCAATCAGGGACACAATCTGCATCATCTGACGTTGACCGATCAGGCAACGCTTGTGGTGCCGATCTTTATCCCGTCCTGCTAACGCTTCGTTGCGAAGCAAAAAATGAAATGCGGTTGCCTGACTGCAAGGTCAGGCAACCGCATTTTTTACACTGTCCATGACAAAACTTTACCAAAAATGGTTAATTCCTCTGGACTAACTGGTATGACCGTAATAATCTCCGCAAGTCTGGAACTACATTTTAGGACTGAATTGGGACCAACGTGGTCAGTATTTCGCTGATCCCCTCAATTGTTTTAGCGCCTTTTGGGTGCGTAAATAACGAGGGATGATGTGCTCTTAACCTTACACAACATCCTCTCTCGAAGCATTCGTCCGATTCAGGCCTCAACTAAAAGAATCACTGGGAAAATTGAGCAGGTGGGCCGGGAATTTCCAGGCTACTGTCTTTACTAGCTTGGATGATTTTGTCCCTGACCGCTCAGTGCCGATTACGTTTCAACCTCATTGTTTGCAGCAGATTATGGGATTTGCTGCTGTGGCAAGTCATAAAATCTGACAGGTTTTCCTCGCAAGAACTCTAAAGATGGTGTCGAAACCTAGCCAGCGCGCGCGATAACCTCAAGCGCTCATGACGCAGCCCGAAAATTCTCTCTATTCGAAGGAAAAATTATGCGCATGGAGAACCGCCTCTCACGGTTGTTGGGTTTTATGATGGGACAGGTACGCCAACGGCAGGCACGTTTTATCCTGATGCTGTTCGTGATGATGGCGGCGGGGCTCTTGCTCAGCTACTCGCTGATTGAAGCGCGGCGGAATGAAATCCCCAATCCGCCAACTAGCGAAACGGCACCGATTCGTGTGATCGCCTCGGTGCCATCGGCCACCTTTACCGTGACGAATACCAGCAATTCCGGTGCGGGCTCACTTCGGCAAGCCATTTTGGATGCCAATTCGGCTGCCGGAGCAGACGACATCGTTTTCAATCTGGGTTCGGGCACGCCAACGATTAATCTGACTTCCGCTTTGCCAGCGATTACCCAGCCTGTGACGATCCGCGGCAACACTGGTGGTGCAACTCGCGTGGAATTGAACGGCACAAATGCAGGCGCAGGTGCGAATGGATTGAATATTACCGCGGGCAATAGCACGATCCTGCGCTTGGTCATTAACCGGTTTAACGGCAACGGAATCCTGATTTCAGGAACCGGATTCAATACGATCAAAGGCTGCATGATTGGCACGAATGGCTCTGGGACAGCGACGAGCGCAAATGGGATTGGCATTAAAATTCTGGGATCTTCGGACAATATCATTGGCGGCGCGGCACTGGGCGAGCGCAACCTTATTTCAGGAAACACCGGCGCGGGTGTGTTGATCTCCTACGATACGCCGAATACGTTAGCAGCTTCCAGAAACCAGGTAATCGGCAATTTCATCGGTACTGACGCCAACGGCAAAATTGACTTCGGCAATGGCGGAGTGGGCGTGGATATCCAGGGAGGAAACCTTTCCACGGTTGGTGGGGTGACAGAAGCAGCGCGCAACATAATTTCCGGCAACACCGGCGGCGGCGTCAAAATCTCTGCTTCCACTGCAATCGGTAACGTGATTATCGGCAACCTCATTGGCACAGATATTTCAGGCATTGCACCCCTTGGCAATAGTGGCATTGGAGTGTTGATTGATGACGCGCCCAACAATAAGGTAGGTGGTGTTGGAGTACCCTGCCCCGCAAATAGCGCTATGACTTGCAGTGAAGGCAACACGATCAGGTTCAATAATGCGAAAGGTGTTGTCGTTAAGGGTAATTCGGCCAGCGGTAACCCCATTTTAGGGAATCTCGTCTCAGACAATAATGGGCTGGGGATTGACCTGGCAGAAGACGGAGTAACGCCCTTCACAGTTCCCGGTGCACCGACCGATGTCACCGCCACGGCAGGCAATGCACAGGCGACAGTATCTTTTTGCTCGCCCGCATCTAATGGCGGGAGCCTGATTTATGCTTACACAGTCACGTCAAGCCCTGGCGGTCTTACCGCGAGCGGAATATCAAGTCCGATTACGGTGACAGGGCTGACGAATAATCAGGCGTACACCTTTACTGTGAAAGCCACCAATTTTTCGGGTACAGGCCCGATGTCGGTTGCTTCGAATTCAGTCACCCCGACCGCGCCGCCATTTGCCGATCCGAAATCAGTAGCCCCAGTGGATACCGCTGTTTGTCCTGCTGTGAATGCTGGCCCGAACAGCCTGCAGAACTCTCCGGTTATAAGCGGCGTGTCAGTGTCTGCTGGTAATCCTGGTTCCAGCACCATCAGTGGCTATCTTTACAGCGCTGCAAGTACCACGTTCCGCATTGAGTTCTTTATTAACCCGCTATGCGATTCAAGCGGCAACGGAGAAGGGCAGGTGTTGATCGGTTCGACCAACGTCACAACCGCTCCGCTGGTCTTTAATAACAATACCTCAGGCTTTGCAGGCATTAGCAAAACGTTGGACTACGCCTTACCAGGGGGGTATTACGTAACGGCGACGGCTACCAGGCTCAATGCAGGAACCCCGGTTGAAACATCGGAATTTTCTGCTTGTAAGATTATTCCATTCACTGATAGCGGTTGTGATAAGCAGACTGTTACGACTCCGGGAGTAATGAGTTTCAGCGCGGCCGGTGGAAGCACAGCATTCTATGTCACTTACCCGGCAATTTTTTGCTCACCGAGTTCAGTCCAGGTGGCCGATAGCTGGATACAAATAACGTCCAACTCGTCTTCAGCAATCGGCGATGGACGCCTGCTTCAAACTATAGGAATCAGCATCCAGCAAAATACAGGTGCATTCCGTTTCGGCACGATTAAGATTGCCGGCACGGATTATACGATTTCGCAGGATCCGCCTTGTGCAGCTACGGTCGGCCCGATTGCACAAAACTATCCGGCTCCCGCCGCCAGCAGCACATTTTATTTATATGTTCCAGCGGGATGTCCTTGGAGCATTGTCAATCTGACGCCTTGGGTGACGGTCACGACGCAATCCAGCGGTTCAGGGCCTGCTTTTATTGACTTCAATATGGAAGCGAATCCGGGGCCTGCACAGCGAGCTGGCATACTTATGGTTGCAGGGCAGACCTTCATCTTTACACAGGATGCTCCCTGCACGGCGACCATTGTACCGGCAAGCAAAACCTATCCGTCTCCCGCTGCAACCGGGTCTATTGCTTTAACGATTGCCGCTGCCTGCCCGTGGGAGGTGGTGCCTTCCGACAGCTGGATTACGATTACTTCTCCCACCACCGGCACTGGCAGCACGACGATAAACTACAGTCTTTCTGCCAACCTGGGCGCGTCGCCACGAAACGGAAGCATTGCCGTCGCCGGAAAAACATTCCTGATTACGCAGGACCCGGCGTGCGCTGCATCACTTAATCCTTCCACGCTTGCATTTACTGCCGCTGCTGGAACCGGAAGTTTTGCTGTGAACATTGCTGCGGGCTGTCCGTGGCAGCCGATGACTAACGACTCCTGGATCATGATCACGTCAGGGACCGGCCCAGGCAATGGAACGGTCAACTTCAGCGTTCAGGCCAACACTGGCGCACAGCGAAGCGGGAACATCTCAGTTGCAGGGCAAAACTTCGTTGTCCAGCAGGGGCCAGCTTGTGTATTCACACTGTCTCCCAGCCTTCAGGCGTTTGTCGTCGCGGGAGGAACAGGGTCCACATCTGTCAGCACCGGAGCGGCTTGCGCCTGGACGGCAGTTCCAAGCGACCCTTGGATCAAGATTACATCGGGAGCGGCGGGGACCGGAAACGGCACGGTCAGCTACTCCGTAGGCACGAATGGCACAGGTTCACAACGAACCGGCCAAATAGCCATTGGGGATAAAACTCTGGTGATTTCGCAGGAAGGGGGATGCACCTATACGGTCACGCCAACTTCGCAGAACTTTGTCGCTGGTGGTGGAACGGGATCGGCAAATGTGACGACAACAGGAAATTGTTCGTGGCTGGCGTCCAGCAATGCTTCGTGGATCAGCATTACGTCTGGCGGTTCGCTCAAGCCAGGGCAGTTTGCACGCACTAGCAAAAACAGCGTCAGCACGACTGGCAATGGCACCGTGAATTACACCGTCGCCGCTAATACTGGCCCGGCGCGTACGGGAACCATGGATATCGCGGGCACGACGTTCACCGTGACTCAGGCGTCGGGCTGCCCGATCAACATCACGCCTGCTAATCTTACGGCCGCGACTGTGGGAATGAGTTATAGCCAACAGCTTTCTCAAACCGGTGGCGTAGGCTCAGTCGGCTGGACAATCAGCTCTGGCTCTTTGCCTGTGGGAATGACGTTAAGTGGAGCAGGCCTGATTTCAGGCACGCCAACAATGACGGGCAATTTCAGCGTAACGGTCAGAGCTACGGACTCTGGCGGCTGTTACGGCGAAATTTCATATATGCTGACGGTCAATTGTCCAACACTCAGCATTACGCCAGCTTCGCTCACTTCAGGTGTGGTTGGCACGATGTATAGTCAGCAATTGACACTAAACGGTGGTAGCGGTTCGATCAGTTGGACGGTTAGTGCAGGAGCGCTTCCGGTGGGACTGGCGCTTGATTTGACTACCGGAGTGCTTGCAGGAATCCCGCAGGCGCAGGTGAATTCAAACTTCACCGTCAAGGCCACCATTAGTGCGACAGGCTGTTTTGTTGAGAAGAGCTATTCACTGACAATAAACTGCCCCACGATCACCGTTGACCAGGCGACGATCACTGCCGGAAATCTGGGAGTTCCGTACAACCAGCAGTTCACGCAAACCGGCGCGTCAGGCAATATCACCTGGACGATCAGTGCTGGGTCGCTGCCCAACAATTTGACCCTTTCGACGTCAGGGTTACTATCCGGAACTCCTGTGGCTTACGGCACTTTCCCGATTACCGTCCGCGCAACTGCCGGCAACAATTGTTTTGGCGAGCGAAGCTACAGTTTGGTCATTGGCCTTTGCCCCGCGATCACAATCGCACCGGCCACATTGCCCAGTGGTTTGATCAATACAAATTACAATCAAACGCTCACGGCATCCGGTGGCACGGGCAGCTATAACTACACGGTTGGCGGGAGCTTGCCAAGTGGGGTAACACTTTCTACGGCTGGCGTTTTGTCAGGATTGCCGACCGTTGTGGGCACATTCAATTTCATCGTAACGGCCACTGATCAAAGCGGCTGTACCGGGACGAAAGCTTATGCCTTGATCATTTGTTCGCCGATTACAGTGAATCCGACGACACTGCCAAATGGAACTGTCGGCAGCAGTTATAGTCAAAACCTATCGGCAGTCGGCGGCGGTATTCCGCATTCCTTCACCTTCAGCGGCACGCTTCCAAACGGATTAACACTTGGGTCAGATGGAGTTTTGTCTGGCAATCCGACGCTGGCAGGCACATTCAATTTCACGGTGACGGCCACCGACACCAGTTCCTGCACGGGTTCACGCAGCTATTCCGTGCTGATCAATCCGGCAGGCTTGATGTTCTATCCGCTGCCGCGCCCCTTACGCATCTTGGATACGCGTGCAGGGCAGACAGCATGCGACACGCCAGGGCAGCAAATTCCTGGTGGAACGTCGCGGCTGCAAACGGCGGCTGGCCGCACTTGCGACAGCATTTCGATTCCGGCTTCGGCGAAGGCCTTAACTGGCAACATCACAACAGTTCAATCCGGCGGCGGCTTCCTGACACTTTACCCCAGCGATGCGACGCGGCCGACAGTTGCCAATTCCAACTTCCAGGCAAATCAGGTTTTGAACAATGTGTTCACGGTCGGCCTGGGAGCAGGGGATGGCGCATTCAACATTTACGTAACGTCGAACACCGATGTGGTGATTGACATTACAGGCTACTACGCACCCGCAGGCCCAGGCGGGTTGTATTTCCACCCAGTGCCGACGCCGGTTCGTATATTGGAAACCCGATCTGGCCAGTCAGGCTGCGACACGCCGGGAACTCCAATTGCCGCAGGTGTCGAACGCACACAGCAGGGACGCATTTTCTGCAACGGCGTGACGATTCCATCCAATGCCGCAGCCATCGTAGGCAATGCGACAGCAGTGACCCCCGGTGGACAGGGCTTCCTGACACTTTACCCAGGCAATGCTCCGAACAGGCCGCTGGCTGCAAGTTCCAATTACGCCTCCGGTCAAACCATGAACGGACCTTTCACGGTCGGGTTAGCTCCAGATGGCACATTCAAAATCTACTCGTCGCAAACAACAAACCTGGTCATTGATGTGCTGGGGTATTACAGCACTGACGCGGTTGATTTGAACGGAGCCGGCTTGCTCTTCAATCCATTGCCCAAACCGGTGCGATTGCTGGAAACACGGCTTGGGCAACCTGGCTGTTACACGCCTGGCGCGCTGCTTGGTGCCGGTTCGACACGAATCCAGCAGGCTCTAGGGACTTGCGATGGCATGACGATTTCTGCGACCGCAAAGGCGATTGTGGGCAACGCAACGGTGGTCCTGCCAGCAAGCAACGGCTTCCTGACATTCTGGCCAAGCGATGCGACGCAGCCTGGGACGGCAAATTCAAATTATCAAGCCGCGAAGGTTTTCAACCGTCATATCACGGTTGGCCTGGGCGCGGATGGCGCGTTCAAGATTTTCACTTCTGCGGCGACGGACCTGGTCATTGACGTGTCCGGTTATTTCGCGCCGTAAAACGAACAAACAATGCAATTCGGATGGCTTCGGCCCGGACTTGGCAGTTTGCTTACTGTTTTGGCTGAAATCGAGATCACACAAAATTTTCCTCAAACTTTATGAAAGGAGTAGTGCAATAGCCGGTCGTTATTCATTTCGTGATGCAACACATCAAATCGTATCGCGACCTGCAACTTGCCTAACCACCTGTATGACAAGAAAACTATTTCTTTTGCTAACTGCGGTGGCCATTCTCGTTCTGATACCAATACAGCAGCTTTCCGCGCAGGAAAGGCAAATGCCGGTTAGCAGACAATTAAGCAAACGCACGCCTGTGGCACTGAGAACGCCTGATCAATTGCGCTCCGAAATGTTTGCCCTTTTCGACGAAGTAGAGGCATCCATGAAGTACCTGTCGGATTACGCCATTGGCCGGGAAGCCTTTCAAAAAGTTGGGTATGACGGATATTCCGCTGTGACGTCGGGCATTGCCACGTATCGAAAACAGTTACAGGACATGTCCAACGACACTCTGCGCGAATTGAATACTCACTTTCCGGATTCAACCGCGCTCAACAATCTGACAGCCGGATTGCACAAAATGCGGTTTGACCCGGATTTTGAGGCGGCATTGGAGCGATCTGAAAGTTGGTTCAATTCGGAAAACGGGCGGAGATCGCTCAGTCAGGATTCCAATCAAAACGCTCGATCTGCGCCTTCAGCTCCGACGTTTATCAGGCCGGTTTGCCACTTCGATGATTTGATCAATTATCCGTCGGCGAAAGACGTGGCGATTGCACGGTCGTTTGCGTTCATCGGAGAGATTGCCTACCTCTTGATTCCGCCGGGAATTGACCTTCCCATTATTGGCGTAAAAGTTCCAAACCCGGTTAGGATTGCTGTCGCGATTGCCTGGGGAGCGCTGGAGGCGATTTCTATTGGATTGCAAAACGCACGTGATGAAGGAACTTGGTGCCAGGCGCTTGCCTTCACGATGCAGAGCGCGATGACAACCGATGGAACATTTAACGTATCCATTCTGTTGCCCAGAAGCGCCGGTGGCTTTGCCGACTTTTTGAAAGACCTAGTCATTGCCAACGTTGCAAACGCCAAGGCCGACGGCATCCCAGTGCCCATGTGTGTGGATGCTTTGGTAACCGAAGGTAATAACTTCTATAACCAGCAAAAGTGGTTTGATGCTTACAAAAAGTACCGGCTGGCGTATCAAAAGATCAATGCCAGTTCGTGCGATCCTTAAATTTGGGAGGCCGATAGGGATCGCTGACGGCCTTCACAAAGTTTCTCAAGAGGAAATAGAAAGCTTCACGTTTTCTATGGCAGGCAACAACTTTCCACAGGAAGGAGTAACGCAGTAGCTGGTGATCGTTAGATCGAGTCTCTTGGCTGATTAGAAACCAAATTGCTGGCAACTTGCGAAATCATCTATATGACAAAAAGATTCCTCATTACTTTCGTGATCCTGTTCGCCGCTGTTCTTTCGCCCGCCAAATCGCTTTGGGCGCAAGAGAGGCAATCCAATGACAGCCGGGCGGGGGTCAACCGGCAACAAGATCAACAGCGCACCGTTATCGTGAAACGAAACGTGCAGCAATTGCGCACGGAAATTAACGCGCTCTGCGATGAAGCGGATTCGGCTTTCGGCTTTTTGGCGACTTACTCCATCGCGCAGGACAGCATTCAAAAGATTGGCTACGAAGGCCTTTCCGAAATCGTTGCTAAGATTGACGAAGCTCGAACGCGAATTGCGGCTTTCTCGGATAACGATTTGCTGGCAGTCAGCGATTCGTTCCCGGATTCGGAAATGACCGGACGTTTAGTGGCGACTTTGCGCAAGATGAGAACCGATGCCGCATATCAGGTGGCGCTGAATCGCGCTGAAAAATGGTTTAACGCGCAAGCCAAGCGTGCCGCCGTGGCCAAAGAGGCGAAAGCAAATGTTCGCACCGCTCCCTCGGCGCCAGCCTTTACCCGCCCGGATTGCAACTTTAAAACATTGACGGATTATCCGTCCGCAGCGGATATCGGAATTACACAGGGAATTTTGCTTCCGATAGACATTATCCTGGCTTCGCTGGATCCGGATTTGGGGAACAATGCTCCCAACCCTGCTTACTATATCGCGGTGGCAGCCAAGGCCATTACCGGAGCCATTTTACTTGGATTGGAAAGCGCTCGTGATGCTGGACTCTGGTGTCAAGACATGGCTTTCAATATTCAGGGTGCAATGACAACGGACGGTCAGTTTATCATCTACTTCATGTTTCCCAATCTGTACTCTTCGGGCACTGTTCCTTTCCCCGTTCAGGGAGGAGGTTTTGCGGACTTTCTGAAGGAATTTGTTCATGCGATTTATGAACAAGCCCGAGACAATGGCATCCCAACGCAGTGCGCGAACAACAGGCTGACGGAAGCTGACGCGTATTACAACCAGCAAGATTGGCCAAATGCTTATAAGAAGTACAGAGAAGCGTATGCCAACCTTGGAGCAGATGTCTGTCAGCCTGCGCCGCCTGTGCCATTAAGGGCTCGGTAGTGGTTGCGAACGCTGAAAAGGCTCCCTTTGTTTAACATTGAGAAAGAATTGCCGGGCCAGCGGATTGCGCCCGTTGAAACCAAGTAAGTCAATGCATTGACTATAACTGGAGAAAAAGAATGCGAACCACACACACACACTTATCCCGCTCAATTTTATTGGCAGGACTTGTTCTTATCGCAATGGCAGTGGCTGTTACTCCATTTGTATCGGTCTCTGCGCGGTTGAGCGCCAACGCCGCACTCGGCAAAGTCTTGTCTATTGCGCCATCGCCGATTCGCACAGCCGTCAAATCAAAGATGGATACCTGGACGAAAAAGGCGACTGCCAGTCCCAGGGTAGCTACCAGTTTAGATAGCACGGCAGCGTTTGATGCTCCCATCACCAAAATTGCCAGTCCGCCGGATGGAACTCCCGTTGCCCAAGGGCAGGTCATTACCTACACGATCACGGTCAAAAATGATGGCAACGATGATGAGACATTTGATCCCAACAGGTTGCGTGTCAGAGATGCGATTCCGACAAACTCAACCTTTGTGGCAGGCTCGATTGCAATTTTGGAACAGCCGGGCGGAGGATCGGCTTCCTGGACGTGCAGCTTCGATGCAGGCAATAACCGCGTGGAATGTTTAACTCCGGTGGGGGGCGATTTGCGCGCCACCGCGACATTCAAGTTTGAATTTAAAGTCACAGTTAACCCCAACGTTGCATACGGAACGATCATCAGCAACAGGGCCCATTTCCTGAATGAACAGCAATCCGGCGCGGAAACCATCACCAACAGTTCGAACATCACGAACCATCCTGTGACGGCTCCTGCGGATTTGACGATCAGCAAAGCTTCTCTGCCTGTGGTTGATCCTGACGGCGCGGGACCTTTGGCCCCTGTGGCGTTGCCAATCGTTGGTCCAAACGTTCCGCCAGGCTCTGTTAATTCCGGTGGCTACCTGCGTTATGACGTGCCATTTGGCAATTCCGGTCCGGCGAATGCGGACAACACGATAATTACGGATCAGCTTCCGGGAAACACGGCTTTTGTTGGAGCGTTGGCTACTGGCGGCGCGTTTGTTCCGGCTGCTCAACCCCCGGCAGTTCCATTCACGTTTACGATTCAAGCAGCCGATACGGTTGCGCCGCTTGGCCCGAACGTCAATTTGACTTGTACGGTAATTGGCGCTGCGGGTAGCCAAGCGGTGTATTGTCGCCCGCAAGGTAACACGGCTTTGCCTGCTCCGGGGCCCTACCTTGATGGCACTTTGCCATCGGGATATAGCGGAACGCTGACCTTTTTTGTGAAGGTGAATGAATCGGTGACAGGTGGCACAGTTGCATCGAATCCCGCGAACATTGCATCGGGGCTGTGCCCGAATGGCGCTGGCCCGGTGCCGCCGCCGTTCCCGCCTGTTTCCTGTGCTGGCACGCCTGATGCGAATCCGTCAAACAACACGACGGTCCCGACACAGAATGTCATCATTGCTTCATCGAATTTGTCGGTCAGCAAGATTGTGCAATCCGCAGTGACAGCCGCCAGCAATCCGAACCAGACAGGTCCGATTGGCCCGGCGACACCTCCGAACGGCACAGCCACAACCGGCACGGCTGTTCTGCCGGGCACTTACCTGACGTATCGCGTAACCTTGACCAACAATGGTCCGTCGGATGTTTCCAACATTCGTTTAACAGATGTCTTGCCGACCGGCTTGGAAGCGCCTCCGGGACGCGTGTTGGGCACCAGGTTCATTTCTGCGACGCCGGTCATCCCTTCCGGAACGACGTTTACCTGCGCGCCACCGGCTGGCGTCAGTCCGCAAAACAACCCGCAGGGAAATGGTGGTTCGATCGTTTGTACGGCTCCGCTGCTGGCGGCCAATGCGCCGAATAACACCGCGGCCATTGATATTACGGTCTTTATTGATCCGACGACCAAAGCCAGCCTGGTGAACACGGCGACCTTTGATGCCACCATCAACAATTTCAATCGCCCTGTTTCCGGTTCGACCACATTGACCACGCCAGTTGCAGCAACGTCTGATCTGGCGCTGACCAAAACGCATACCAATGCGGCAGGTGTGTTGGGCGGTCCGGTAACGGCAGGTACGGATTTCGAATATCAAATCAAGATTACCAACAACGGCCCAAGCGCCGCGCAAATGGTCACCCTGGTTGATACGCTTCCTGCTTTCCAGGCCTTGAAACAACGCGCACAACCCGGCCCACCGCCGCTGGTTCCTGACATTGTTATTGAATCGGTTCCGGATGGTAACGGAGCGCCGGTATTTACTTGCACTCCGGCTGCTGACGCAATTACTGACGATCGTCCGACGCCTTCGTCAATCACTTGCACTGCGGCTGAACTGCCTCCGAACAAGAAACCGGATGGCACAGTCAATCCTTCGGGAACGGTGACGATCCGATTCCGTATGCACCAAGCCTCTATGGCGCCGCAACCGACTCCGGCTTCGTACCAGAACTGTGTGACGGCGACTTCGATGTCCACGGACCCGGTTCCGGCCAACAACACCAACATTTGCGACACGGTGCCGCTGATCTTTTTGGCTGACTTGTCAGGAACCAAAACGGCCACGCCTGATCCTGTGATCGCAGGCAATTTGTTGACCTACACCATCACGGCAAACAACGCTGGCCCAAGCGCCGCGCTGAACTTGATGATTACCGATCCGCTTCCGGTGGGCACTGTCTTTATCTCTGCGGTGGCCTCGCCTGGAGCGACGTTGATGACCCCGGCTGTTGGAGCCAACGGCATCGTCAAAGCAACCTGGAATGCCGCTGGTGGCACGCCTGGTGGATTGACAGACCACGGCGTGGTTCGCACGTTGACCATCGTAGTTCGCGTGTGCCCGGACTTCCAGCAGATTCGCAATCTGACGGATGCTCAGATGTGCGTGCCGAATATGACGGATACGGCAACGATCAGCTCGGATACAACCGATCCGAATCCGGCAAATAACACCGCGTCGTTTACTTCAACCGTGCAGGCGCAATCCGATCTTTCCATTAGCAAAGCGGATGCTCCTGACCCGGCGCCATACAGCACGACAGGAACTCCGTCGAACGTCACATATACACTGACGTTTTCCAACGCGGGACCTTCGAATGCCAATGGCGTGACGATTACCGACGTGTTGCCGAAAGGCTTCACTGTGGTGGGAACGCCCACTTCAACCGTTCCGGGAACGACCTTCAACATCACGACGGTCAACGGCATCACGACTGTGGTGGCGAACCTGGGCGTGCTCGGTGCTGCCAATCAATGCACCTTCTCTTATCCGACCAGTGGCACGATAGTCATTGTTGCCAGAATTCCGATTAAACATCCGTCAATCACCGTCACGAATGTGGCGACGATTTTGTCCACCAACTGTTTGCCGGAAACGGGCACATTGGCAACGCAAACCAATCCGTTGTCGGGAAGCCCGGCGATCATTGTTCCTGGAACAGGCATGCTGGCAAACAACAGAGCGTTTGCTGACACGCAAATCGTGCCTCCGGCAGTCATGCCGGGTCTTGCCTACAAGGCTTTGGCGGAAGCTTCGGATCAAAAGGAAGGTTCTGTTCTGTTCTTCCCGATTTACACATCGGGCGCAACGGACAGCACGAAAGAAAACACACGAATCAATATCACCAACACTTCCTTCTCGGAAGATGCGACCATTCATCTGTTTATGATTGATGGCGCAAGTTGCGCGATTTTGGATACGTTCCTGTGTTTGACGCCAAATCAGACCAGCACATTCCTGGCGTCAGACTTTGATCCGGGCAATACAGGTTACATCGTGGCGCTGGCTGTCGAAGACAACACTGGTTTGCCGCGCGCATTCAACGAACTGATCGGTGATTCGTACGTTAAATTCGCGTCTGGCCATCAGGCGAATCTGTCTGCGACTGCGGTTTCGGCGATCATGATGTTCCCAGGCGGAACCGATCCGAATGTGACCATCTCGACATTGCGGTTTGACGGAATGTTCTATAACCGTTTGCCGCGCATTCTGGCCGCAGACAGCATTGGCAGCACTGCGGACGGAAACTCGACGATGATGATCATCAACCGGATTGGCGGCAATTTTGCCACCTCCGCAGCGACCATCGGTAACCTGACAGGATTGCTGTTTGACGATACGGAAATTTCGTTCAGCTTCACGGCCAATCTGGCGGTTTGCCAATACAGGACAATTCTGTCGAACGCCTTCCCGCGCACGCCAACCACATTCACACGCGTGATACCGGCTGGCAGAACCGGGTGGATGAAGTTCTGGACGTTTGAAGATCGGGCGATCTTAGGCTCGACGATCAATCTCAACTCGAACTCCAGCGCCAATGCCGGAGCCTTTAACCAGGGACACAATCTGCACCATTTGACGCTGACCGATTCAGCGACAATCATCGTGCCGATTTACATCCCATCCTGCTAACGCTCTGCGAAAGCTAAAAAGCGAATGCGGTTGCCAGACTGTGCAGTTCTGGCAACCGCATTCGCTTTTCTACGCCGGGTTATTTGTTCTTTCCGCTCGCCAGTTTTCTCAGTTTCCAGACGCGCCAAATTGTTGCAGGCGAAAAGCCCGCGCGATTGAATTTTCGCAACAGGTCAAACGGGCGTCGCAGGTAATTCCAGTAAACGCTGCCTTGCTGAGTTTGGCCGTAAATTTGTTCCAGATGCTTGCGCGAAGTGAACAGCAGCGAAACCAGATTGCCGAGTTTCGCAAGCGGATGGCGGCCAAAATCGAAATATTCAAACAGCCTGGCCGCATCAGCGATCGGAAGGGTTTCTTCTGCCAAAGCGGTTTCCAGCGGCAACGAAAACTTGTCACGTTTTGCTGCTTCTTCCAGTTCCGCCAGCGAAGCACCAGCAAACAATTCCAGCAACCCCATTGCCAAATTTGCCGCGCCGCCAAATCCGAATTCTTCGGCTTGCTGAATCGCCGGTTCCCGCGCGTCGGGATGACGAGTGAAGATAAAAAATAGGTCGGCAATGGTTCGCAAAATGGCTTTGGTCGTTTGCAAATCAACCAGCGTGTGATGGATCAAGTGAAATGCCAGATCGGTTGGCGATGGCAGCAGCAATTCCTTTCCGGCAACTGAAACCGTAACGGCGCGGCTGTGAACTTCGGCAAAGGTGAAATCGCGTTCGCGTTGGGTAAACTGAAATGCCCGGCGATGAAGCTCCAGAATCAATCCGCTAGGCCCGCGCCTGGGCCACAGATGATTCAGTTCATTGGCCAACCGTTGGCGCTTTGGGACTGAACGTCGCCCCGGCAGGTCTTCATATCCCAGCGAAGCAACGACTTCATCTGCCTGTTCCTGCTTTTCCGGTTCGACTAAAAGATCAATGTCCAGCGCAGCGCGCAAACCGGCTTGCGGGTAATATCCGCCCAGCATCAGCGCAGAGCCTTTCAACGGAATCGCCGTAATGCCTTTTGCTTTGAGCGCCGCAATCAGCCGAGCCGCTTCGTTCACATAAGCCAGATGTCTTGCCGCCCAGGTTTGGCTGATGGCGCGCAACTGTTCGCGCGGCTCTTGCGGCAATGAATCCAGCAAACCGGCTCGGCCAAGATTGAACCGCAGCAAGGATGCGATGCTATGAAACTCGCTGCGACGAATTACCGCTGCCCAGTCAATTTCTTTCTGCGAATCAAACAATTGCCGCAATCTGGCTGCGCTGGCTTCAGTTGGCAGCAATCCGCTGAGTAACAACTTGTCAGTGGCGTTTATTTGCACAATTAATGGCTTTAGGATTCATAGGTGACTTTACCCTGCTGAACAATCAGTTGCATAAACCCGTCCTGCATGGCCAAACGATCCATTACTTGCTGTGGTGTGCGGACAATCAAATCCAGCGCCATCGTTGGATTGATTTTTGTCAGGATTCTAGCAGCCTGCTGTAGCGGACTGCCTTCAAACGGCATAACAACCATCAAATCCACATCGGAAAATGGCCCGGGAGTACCGTAAGCATGTGAACCGAAAAGAACGATTCGTTCCGGCTTGAACTCGTGGGCGATTTGTTCGCAAAGTGTGTTGATTTGCTCTGTTGTGACTGTTTGAATCATTGTCTTATGGGACCTCTGCCTTATCTGCAAAGATACTTTGCGCGGTTTCGCTGCTTGCCGTCAAGCTAAACTTCAAGTCCAACAGCGCGCATCAATTCCAGGGCATTGCTTCGTTGAACCACGCCCGGTTGCATTCGATAGTCGAAAATCATCTTGCCGTTTTCCAGCCGGTCTTCAAAGTGAACGTTTACAGCGCGCTCTCCCATCGTTTCGGCAATTTGTGTTAGTGCAAGATCGTGCGTCGTGACCAAACCGATGGCGCCGCGTTCGACCAATCCGCGCACCACGGCTTGTGCGCCAATGCGACGGTCGTGCGAATTGGTTCCGCTCAGAATTTCATCCAGCAAAAACAGCAGGGGCAATTTTTCGTTCGTCAGTTCGACGATTTGTTTAAGCCGAGTGATTTCGGCGTAAAACCGCGAAGCTCCGGTTTGCAGCGAATCCAGAATATGAATCGAAGCTCCGATGGTTAGCGGCGACACGCGCAAGCGCAGAGCGCAAACCGGCCCTCCGGCCAACGCCAGAACGACGTTGATGCCAACGGTTCGCATCAGCGTGCTTTTGCCGGACATGTTCGATCCGCTGACGATCATCAGTTGCCGCTGGTCATCCAGCCGCACGTCGTTTCGCACATTACGAACAGCAGCAATCAGTGGATGCCCTAATGCCTCACCATCAAAGCAAGCTCCAGTTTCGACGATTTCGGGAAAAGGATTCGTAGGGCGTTCGTATGCAAAGTTGGCCAGTGAGTTCAATGCTTCGATTTCAGCGACGGAATCCAACCAGTCACTGATATGCGATCCG
>CAZXHW010000041.1:6611-18235 GCA_964639915.1 uncultured Heliomicrobium sp. | reverse complement strand
CCAAAGAAGATAAATTTCAGCACGTAAATCAGCGGATTCCCTTCTGTCCAGCCGAAGTAAACATGAGGGATTTGCCCTGTTTCGTTCCGCACGTGCAGCAAGAATGCCGCAATTGCATTGGGAACTGCCGGGCTTTTTGTTCGCAGGATTTTGTAATTCCCGACCTGAACGCCGCGAACTTTCATTACGCCGGAAAAGTCCGAAGCGTCACTTGGACGAACTTCAAAAAACAGCACCGGTTCGCCGGGCGGAATGTGGTTATTCCAGCGTTCTTCTTTTTCTTTCAAGCGATATTCGTCCACATCTCCGCGATCCTGGCGATTGGCAATAATGCGAATCGTGCCGTCCTGGGCTTCGTTGATGAACTGACGAGCCAGGTCGTTTAGCTCCACGCCATCTACACGCAATTCGGTCGAACGCATTGCGCGCGACATAAACGACACTGTGATGATGAACACGATGAACAGCGATGCGATCTTGATGCCTTCCGGCTGTTCGACCAGATTGAGCACCGCCGTGTAGCCAAAAACTATGGCAATGACCAAAAACCCCCAGCGCTGCAAACCACCCTTGCGCCAGGCAGCGATGGCCACGGCGACAGCAGCCGAAAACATCAATGCCAACACACCTGTCGCATACGCTCCGCCTTGCCGGATTGGGTCTGCGTCAAACAGGATCGTCACGGCAAAACAAATGGTTGTCAGCACCAGCGTCAACGGTCTGGTTGCGCGCGCCCATTCCGGTGCCATGCCATATCGCGGCAAATACCTGGGAATGATGTTCAGCAATCCCGCCACTGCCGACGAACCCGCAAACCACAAAATCGAAACCGTGCTGAGGTCGTAGATCGTGCCGAAGATATCGCCCATGTATTCGTGGGCCAGAAAAGCCAGTGCGCGTCCATAGGCTCTGCCGCCGTGAGCGAATTCCTGAGCCGGAATCAACACCACAGTCACAAAGCTGCTGGAAATCAGCATCACGCTCATGATTGCGGCGGCGGCCAGCAGCAATTTCCTGGCATTCCGAATTCGCCCGGCAGGTTTTTTCGGATCATCCGCGGGATCACCTTTGACCAGCGGCATGACAACGACGCCGGTTTCAAATCCTGACAACCCAAGCGCCAGTTTCGGAAACAATAACAAGGCTGCGCCAAGCATCGCCAACGGATTACCATGCTTGCTGAACAATTCGCCTTTCCAGTTGGAAATCACTTCGGGATGCGACAGGATTTCTCTCAATCCGACCGCAACAACGACTAAATTTAAGGCGATGTATAACGCCACCAACACAACGGCCAGCCCGATGGCTTCCTTGAACCCTTTTAGAAAAACGGCTCCCAGCGCGGCAACCAATACCAGTGTGACGGGAACTTCTTTATTGTGTAGAAAATGAGGAGCGTACGGATTTTCGATGATGTGCGCCGTCGCGTCTCCAGCCGACAGCGTAACGGTAATAATAAAACTGGTTGCAGCAAAACCGAGCAACGCCAGCACGAACAATTTTCCCCGCCAACGCGGTAACAAATCTTCCAGCATGGAGATCGAACCGTCTCCGTGCGGACTGGCTTCGGCCACGCGGTTGTACATGGGAAGCGCGCCAAACAGCGTTAGCAGCACCAACACCAGCGTCGCAATTGGCGACAAAGCTCCAGCGGCCAGAAACGCGATGCCGGGCTGGTAACCAAGCGTTGAAAAATAATCCACACCGGTCAAACACATCACTTTCCACCAGGGATGCGTGTGGTATTGACCTTCTTTTCCGTGCGGGCCTGCGACTTCTTTGACCTGGCCCTCAAAAAACCATCGCTTGAATCGCTCGGATGAGCTTAAAGGTGAGACTATTTCTTCAGACATGATTTTTCATACCGTCCCACGTCACTAATCCGCCTGACGAAGAACTGTTTCTTGATTTTGCGTGTGTGCGATCCGGCAAGCAATGCTTATCCTAGCACCAATGAGGAATTGGCTGAAGGCGTCAAAACTATTAGGCAGTGAAATGGGAGAGAGTTTTCGAATTGATACCGAACTTTCGCGACGGACCGAAATCACGATACGCCGTGCGTGCCATCGAAGACCCGCACGGCGATTCTACAAAAAACTAACGGCTGGCTACTCAGCGCCGTTCTCATCACGTCTGCTGAGGCTCATAAAGCCTCTGAATGGATTCCAGATATTTCACCAGATTCGTTATGTCCTCCTGGCTGAAAATCAGCCCCCAAACCGGCATCTCTTTTTTGCCATGGATCGGAGACAAGGAACTGCCAGAGATTTTTCTGGTAACTTCACTGGTGGGAAATTTTGGCCCTTTCTGAAGTTTGGTTAAATCCGTCGGCTGTTTTTTCAGCGACGAAGCGACTGGCCCTCTGCCCTTGGCATCCACACCGTGGCAACTGGCGCAATAATTCATGAACAACTTTTTGCCTCGCTCGGTTTGCTCGCTCTCTTTCTGCGCGAAAACCTGCGTTCCGGCGTAAGCAAACAAAACAAAAACCATGATTAACAACAGCTTTGCGATTTTCATAACAGCGCCTCCCAAAAAACGTTTGAAAACCAAATTCGGCTTTCATAGTTTCAAGGAGCAAACGCTGTTCCCCGCGGATCTGCCGTAAATTCAATGCTTATAGAGCTTTGTTGCGGAAAGTTGCTCAATCTCAGCCGATGGATTGGGCGATTTTCCAACGGCTGAAAGCAAATCCATCATCGCCGCTTTTTCTGGCTGCGCGGCTTGGAATCCCCGACCACTGAAAAATCCACCAAATGACGATCCACATTCACGCGATCCACACGCACGCGAACACGATCGCCGAGCCGGAATTTTCGCCGATTGCTTCGGCCAAGCAGCGTATGGCTGCGTTCGTCGAAGTTGTAGTAATCGTCAATCAGCGAACCGACCGGAACCAGCCCTTCGATAAAGAATTCATCCAGTTCCACGTAAAAACCGAATTCGCGAACGTTGGAGATCATTCCGTCGAATTCTTCGCCCACACGCTCAGCCATAAAAACGGCTTTGCGCCATTCATCAATTTCGTTTTCGGCGGCATCAGCGGCGCGCTCGCGTTCGCTGGATTCTTCCGCCATCAGTTCCAGATCACCAAAGGAAATCGGTTTCGGAACATTACGGGACTTGGCAGCAGCTTCCACGCGGTCGCTACCGCTCCCGGTACTGAACCGATCGCCTTCTTTTAGCAACGCCCGCAACACACGATGAACGATCAAATCCGGATAGCGCCGAATCGGCGACGTGAAATGCGTGTAAATCGGTGCCGCCAATCCAAAATGCCCCAGGTTTTGCGCTGAATACCGCGCACGCTGCAACGAACGCAGCATCGCGTAAGCCAGCACCCGCTCTTCCGGTTTGCCTTCAAGCTGTTTGGACAATTGCTGATAGTTTGTCGAACTGACTTCGTTGGCGGGGAATTTATAGCCGTAGCTGGCGGCAAGTTGCGCAAATTCCATCACCCGCTGAAATTCCGGCTCTTCGTGAATTCGATAGATCGAAGGCACTCCAAGCCGCTGAAAATGTCCGGCGACAGTTTCGTTGGCCAGCAACATGAACTCTTCGATGATACGGTGGGCGATGTTCCGATCAGCTTTTATGACTCCGGCAATTCGACCTTCGTCGTCGAAGTCGAACACGGATTCTGGCAGGTTGAAATCAATCGCGCCGCGCTGGGTTCGCATTCGAATCAAAATCCGCGCCAACTCCTCCATCGTTTTGAACAGATCAAGCAAGTCCGCATATCGAATCGCCAAGTCTGGATCGGCATGCGTCAGCAGCTTGTTCACATCCGTGTACGTCATACGCTCATTGCTGCGGATGACGCTTTCGCGCAGTTCGTAGCTGACGACGCGGCCTTGGCGATCCACTTCCATCAGCGCAGACATTGTCAGCCGATCCACTTTCGGATTTAGCGAACAAATGCCATTCGACAAATGCTCCGGTAGCATAGGGATCGCGCGTTCGGGGAAGTAAACCGACGTGCCGCGCAATCGCGCTTCCACATCCAGCGGAGTTCCTTCGCGAACGTAATAACTGACATCGGCGATATGAACGCCAAGCTGAAAATTTCCGTTGTCGAGTTTTTTCAAACTGATGGCGTCGTCAAAATCGCGCGCGGTTTCGCCGTCAATCGTGACCGTCGGAACTTCTCGCAAATCCAGGCGGCCAGCCAATTGATCTTCAGTGACAACAGGCGAAACAGCGTCGGCTTCAGCCAGAACTTCAGGCGGAAAAATGTGCGGCAGGTCGTGTTTGAAAATCACGACGTTGATATCCATTCCGGGTTCGCTGCTGGAAGCGCCCAGCTTTTCAACGATCCGCCCTTTCGGATTCTGGCGATGCTGAACGCCGCTGCGTTTGACGGAGCCGCTGGGATAGCCTGTGACTTCAGTCAGAACAACCCAGCCGTCTTCTAGTTCCGCCGCCTCACCACCACTAATTTCAATGTCGAAAGGAAACTTTTCATCCAACGATTCCACCCACGATTCGCGAAAACCGTGATGCAATCGCCCAATGATACGAAGCTGGCCGCGCTTCAAAATCATGTCCACTTTGGCTTCGCGGTCTTTACCTTTCGCCGTTCGCCCTAAGCTGACAACAACCCTGTCGCCGTCAAAAGCTCCATTCAAATCTTCGGCAGCGACGCGAATGCGGCCCCTTACACGTTCATAAGACTCGTCCGGAATGAAGTTGATCGTCTTGCGGCGACGTTGGCGAATCGTCCCCAGCAGCGCACGGTTGGAATCTGCCCAGCGAAATTCCTGCCCTTGCCGCCGCAGCAAGCCGGAACCTTGAAGCTGGGTGAGCAACGACAAGACGGATTTCTGCTCTGCTCGGCCAAGTTCAAACTCTTCTGCCAGTTCGGCGACGGAAAGGCCGTCTTCGCGGCGAATCGCAGCCAGAATTTCGTCTACATCAATCGCCACGGCGGTTTGGTTAATTTGTTTCTTTCGGCTCATCGCCGGATACAGTACCACGCACAGCGACAAGTCTGCATAGCTTGCCATCGCTGGTTAAACCCAATATAAATTGCTCGTCGTTCCATTCCGTCAACCTGCAAACCTTCTATCGGATTTTTTGATTATGAAGCAACGAATTAAGTTCGTGATCTGCCTTGCTGCCACTGCTTGCCTGCTAGTCTTTTCGATTGATAATTTCACGTCACTGGCCAGTCAGGCCAAGGTGGACTTCAACCGCGACATCGAGCCAATTTTCGCGACAAATTGCTACCAATGCCACAGCGCGAAAAAAGCTTCTGGGCAATTACGTTTAGATGCTAAATCCGCAGCAATGAAAGGTGGCTTGTCTGGCGCAGCCATCCTTCCCGGCAACAGCAAAGATTCACGGCTGGTTCATCGTCTGTTGGGATTGAACGACGAAGCACGCATGCCGATGGGCGGTCAGTTGAAGCCGGAGCAAATCGAACTGATCAAACGCTGGATTGATGAAAGCGCTATCTGGCCTGACGGAGGGATAGAGGGACGGAGAGATGGAGGGACAGAGGTTCCGAAACATTGGGCGTTTATAGCCCCCAACCGTTCAGCGTTACCACAAATCAAAAACGCAACTTGGGTGAAAACGCCGGTTGATCGTTTCATTCTGGCGGAGATTGAAAAGCGCGGATTGGCACCTTCGACAGAAGCATCAAAAGAAACTTTGATTCGCCGCTTGAGCCTGGATTTGACTGGCTTGCCGCCGAGCTTGAAAGAGATTGACGATTTTCTTGCCGACAGTTCATCACAAGCTTACGAAAAACTGGTTGAGCGGTTGCTCAGCAGCCCGCATTACGGTGAGCGTTGGGGACGTTGGTGGCTGGACGCCGCGCGCTACGCCGATACCAATGGCTTTGAAAAGGATTTGCCACGTTCGATCTGGCCGTATCGCGATTGGGTGATCAAAGCGTTCAATCAGGATAAGCCCTTCGATCAGTTCACGATTGAGCAACTGGCCGGAGATTTGTTGCCAAACCCGACGCTGGATCAAAAAGTTGCGACGGGTTTTTTGCGAAACTCCATGTTGAACGAAGAAGGCGGCATTGATCCCGAGCAGTTCCGCGTCGAAGGGTTGATTGATCGCGTAGATGCCATTGGCAAATCGTTTCTGGGGCTGACCATCAACTGCGCGCAATGCCACAATCATAAATTCGATCCCATCACGCAAAAAGAGTATTACCAGTTTTATGCATTTCTGAACGGAGACGACGAACCAATTCTGGAAGTGCCGGACGAAAAAGTGCTGAAAAAACGCACGGAAATTCAGGCCAAAGTCGCTGCCATCGAAGATCAGTTGATCGCCAAAACGCCCGACCTGGCCAAGCGAATGGCCGAATGGGAACAGCGGCACCAACAGCCGCCGATTGAATGGACTGTGCTGAAAGATGCCGAAATTTTTGCGTCCTTTGGAGTCAAATTCGAACACCTGGAAGACGGATCGTTCATCGCCAAAGGCGAAAACACGACCGGCAACAATTACAAAGTAAAAGCACGCACTTCGCTAAAAAACATCACAGGCTTTCGTGTGGAGTTCCTGACCGATACGAATTTGCCACGCGGAGGTCCGGGGCGCGCGCCTGATGGAAGTCTTTATATCACCGAATTTGTGGTGGATGCCGCACCTGCAAACAATACCGACAACATTGCCAAAGTTGCGCTGACCGATGCCACGGCGGATTTCGAACGTCCGGGCTTGCTGGTGAAAAACGTGATTGACGGCGATTCGCGAACGCATTGGAACAGCGACGCGGGCAACGTACTACGCAACCAGAATCGCCAGATGGTGTTTGCCACCACTCAACGCGTAGGTTTTGACGGCGGCACGGTCTTTCAATTTCAGTTGGCGCAAAAGTTTGACGAACAGATTCGTGTCGGAAACCTGATTCCGAACATCGGCAAATTCCGCATCTCCGTGACAACTGCGCCCAATCCCAAAGCCGATCCGCTGGCTTCCGTGCGCCATTTGCTTGCCATTCCCGCCGCAAAGCGAACCCAGGAACAGCAACGCCAATTGTTCAGTTTTTACCGCTGGCAAATCGTTCAGGAACACATCATTCAGGCGAAAACAGAATCCGCCGCAAATGCTGCCGCTCCGGATGATTTTGTCGAAGCCGACAATCAGATTGATGAATTGATGAGAGGTTGGCCGTACGGAGCAACGACGCTGGCGTTGGCTTCGCGACCCAATCCGCGCGAAACGCGTATCTTTCGCCGTGGCGATTGGAAACGTCAGGGCGATGCCGTCACGGCAAATACTCCGGCGGTGTTGCCGCCGTTTCCGGCTAACGCCCCGCGCAATCGGCTGGGGCTGGCGCGCTGGATCGTTGCCAAAGAAAACCCGCTGACAGCGCGCGTGATCGTCAATCGCATCTGGCAACAGTATTTCGGCGCCGGACTGGTTTCGACGCCGGAAGATTTCGGCGCGCGCTGCGAACAGCCGTCGCATCCGCAATTGCTGGATTGGCTGGCGGCTGAATTTGTCGAAAAAGGCTGGGACATCAAACACATTCACCGATTGATCGTGACATCGGCAATGTATCGCCAATCATCGAAACTTACGCCGAAGCTTATGGAAGCCGATCCGACCAACACCTGGCTGGCGCGCGCGCCTCGGTTGCGCGTCGAGGCTGAAACGGTTCGCGACATCGGATTGACCGCCAGCGGATTGCTGAGCCGCAAAATCGGCGGCCCGTCGGTTTATCCGCCCATTCCCGAAGGCGTGATGAGCCTGGGGCATAACGAGATGCCCTGGCCGACTTCAAAGGGCGAAGATCGTTATCGCCGCTCTATGTATACATTCTGGAAACGCACGGTTCCCTATCCCTCGATGATTGTGTTCGACCAGCCGAACGGAGATTTTTCCTGCACGCGGCGCG
Source organism: uncultured Heliomicrobium sp. (assembly GCA_964639915.1). Lineage (GTDB taxonomy): Bacteria > Acidobacteriota > Blastocatellia > RBC074 > RBC074 > RBC074. The sequence continues at coordinate 10,368 of CAZXHW010000041.1, read as the reverse complement.
TTCGGTCGAACACGCCGTTGCAGGCGTTGACCAGCTTGAACGATCAATTGTTTATGGAAGCGGCGCAAGGCCTGGCGTTGCGTACCTACAAAGAAGGCGGCGCAACCGATGCAGACAAAATCGCGTATGCCTTCCGGCTCAGCACGGGTCGTAAACCGACGGAGCTTGAAACCAAACGACTGCTTTCGCTGCTGGCAGATCAAAAGAAATTGTTTGAAGGAAAAACGGCGGCGGCAGTCTATGTATCGTCGCCCGATCCGAACAAGTTGCCTGAAGACATTGATCTGACCAAACTAGCTCCGTGGACAATGGTTGCGCGCGTGCTGCTGAACCTGGACGAAACGATTACTAAAGAATGAAGCTGCTGGTTGAACTGGCAAGCAAGATTTGGCGGCGAATGCCCAAGCAAGTTCGGCGCTGGGGCGTACTGCTGAAAGAATCGCGGTTTACCGTAACGGCTGGCGCTGTGGTGACGGACGAAGCAGGTCGAGTTTTGCTGCTTCAGCATTTTTTCCGTCCGGGAAACGGCTGGGGAATTCCCGGCGGATTCCTTCAATCGGGCGAACACCCCGAAGCCGCCATTCGCCGCGAGTTACGCGAAGAGATCGGTTTGGAAGTTGACCAACTTGAAATTGCTTTTGTCCGTTCGCTGGAGCGATACAACCAGATCGAAATCATTTTTCGCTGTATCCCCCAAACGGATTTTCTACCGCAAGGCCGTGAAATTGCTCGCTCCGAATGGTTCGCACCAGATGTTTTTCCGCAAACTCTGAGCAATGATCAACGCGCGTTGATCAAACGCGCTCTCAATCTGAAACCTGCTACCTAACACCTGTAACCTAATACCTGACTATGTTTATTCATTCTGTTTACTTTTGGCTGAAACCCGAATTGACCGAAGAACAGCGCGCCACGTTTTGGACTGGCGTAAATTCCCTGACTTCCATCAAAAGCGTCCGCCAGGGCTTTGTCGGAACTCCAGCGCCAACCGACCGCCCGATCATTGACCGGTCATATTCCTGCGCATTGATCATCATCTGTGACGACGAAGCAGGCCACGAGGCTTATCAAGTGGATCCGATTCACGACAAGTTCAGAGAAGATTGCGGCGAGTTCTGGTCGAAAGTGTTGATTTACGACGCCATTTCCTGACACAAAAGCCTGCCCGGCAAACGAATGCCGGACAGGCTTTTTTAAATTACATTTTGCGATCAGGACTTTATTTGTAGTTTTTCCCTGGTTTGTCGATTGTGATGTTCACGTCTTTTGTCAGGAAATACCCTTCCGGCGTGGTCACCAGAACTGTGTACCTAAAGGTTTGCGTCTTTTGGAGTTTTTGAAGAAGAGGCGTGCCCGAAAAGGCTTTTGCGCGGGAAGGTACTTCAAATCTGTTGCCCGCAAATGGACTGAGGATAGGGTCAAATCGGATTTCCAATCTGCCGCCTTCGCTTGTCCAGGAAACTTGTTCAAAGGGTTTTAGCGTTTTCCAGCCTACCTGAGTGATCGCCAGTTCCACCGGCACACCCCGTCGCAAACGCACCTGAATGGTAACTTTTTGAGTTGGCGGACTAGGACGCGGATTGACGAAAACCTGCTGCCGCTTTTCAAATGGCAACAGGTAAAGCCGCTGGCGAATTTCTTCGGCAGACATTTCTTGCAATCTTTTCTGAAACTCATCAAGGGGCGGAGTTGTAGATAGATTGCTCACGATAGACGAATTCTTGCTCATCAAAAAATCTCCTTATGGGTCAGCGCATCCGAAATTCACTGAATCGGAAAAACGTGAATCGCCATTGCTGCCATCGCTTCCAATGGCAGACTGTACAGGGTATAGACAAAAGTGGCGGTAGTTAATCCACCAAGTCTTTGGCTCTGGCAAGACCGCGCTTGATACGGACGTGCGGGTCCAACAGAACTCTCTCGTCTATCAGTTCGCCTTGTTCATTCCGTTCTGTGCCGATGGCAAAAACTTCAATGTCATACTTGAAAAGTTTAAATGGGCGATCGCCCGTAACGCCACTTCTAACGGCGCTTGTCGCGACCTCAGCACCATCGGGACCTATTGGAACGTCATAAACTCCCGTCGTGTCTTCAAAGAATGGAGACTTGCTTTTGAACGTGATGACCAACCTTTTGGCGTTGGGGCGATCAGGATTGTCAGGGTGCTCTTCAAACTTCCAGATCAGATTCATCTCGTCAACGAAGTTTTCGTCTATTTCAATCTGTTCCGCCAAGGTAATAGGATTAGATGGGGTCACGCTCAAAGCGTAAGTACCATCTAAGTCTTTCTGTAAAATAACTTTTACTGTAGTTTCATGCATGTTCTTATTTCTCCTTGCAGGAAGGTTTCACAGACTATGAAGACAAAAATTTAAGTCTTCCTTCTTGAAGCCTCAATTACACGCTGATAATCCGGTTCCTGGCGCAGCCGCTTCAATTCCGGATCGTTTTCTAGAGTTGTGGGATTTTGTTTTACTGCCATTGCTTTTTCAACGTCGCGGATAGCCTTTTGCAAATCACGCAAATAGAAGTCGGCTTTAATTATTGAATAAAGCGCATCTGAATCAAGCGATTCTCCGGCGTTTGACAGTTGGCGAAGAATCGCGCGCGCAGAATTTTCATCACTGGCGATCTGTGCAGATGGTGTCACCGACAACTGACTGCGCTTGGCATAAGTCTCGGCCAACCGCGCTTTGCCTTTATCACTAAGCTGCGCGTTACGGCGAATATTTATGGCTTTGGTGTAAGCGTCGTAGGCATCTTTCTCTTCGCCTGCCACTTGGCTTACGGCATCACCAAAGCTTGCCCACAGCACAGCATCTTCGGAATTCGGCCTCACTGCAATTGCTTGCTTGTAACTTCCGACGGAATCTCCAAAACGATTTTGGAAAAATTGTGCAATCGCAATGTTTGACCAAGCTTTTGCTTTTTCGCCGGGCGATAGGTCTGTTCTGGTTTCGAGCAAAGAGCGGGAAGTCTGTTCAGCCTGTAAGTATTGGCCGATTTCAAAATAAGCAGCCGATACATTTTCCCAACCTGCGACGTTCGCGCGGTTGATTTCCAATACGCGGCTCCATTCCAGTAAAGCATCGTTGTAACGTCCCTGCAGAAAATAGAAAGCGCCCAGTTCATTATGCGCCAGCCAATACCCCGGCCAGCGAACAGCAATGTTTTGGTAAATGCGCTCTGCCTCAGCATCCTGCTTGTCTTCTTCGTACGTGCGCGCCAACTCCAATCCGGCGGTGGCATCATTCGGTTGCGCTTGCCAGGCAGCTTTCAGAATTTCTAGGGCTTGCGACCTTTCTTGAAGGAAAGCCAGCGCCATCCCACGAGTAACTTTCACTTCGTGAGAGTTTGAATCCAGCCGAATTGCCTCTTCGGACGATTTCAGGGCTTTATTGACCCATTGTTGCCCATCAGATTCAACCAGAGGAGCTTTGCGAATATAAGCGCGCGCTAGTATCGCGTGCGCACGCGCAGAATTAGGATCAAGTTGAACCAATTCCTCCAGAAGCTTGATCGGTTGATCAACTGTTTCTTCATTCAGATCGTTTTGCAGCAACGTAATCGCAGCCAGATATTTTTCTTCATCTGCGAACCCTGCGGAATTTTGCAGTTTCGGAGCCGTAGCCCGTAACAAACTGGCCACTTTCCCGGTCAGGGCGTTTTGCAGTTGCCAATAATCGCGGCGCGAGCCTTTGACTGCTCCCTCTATTGGCTGGCCAGATTTGTCAGGCCCGAAAATTTTGAACTTTAC
>CAZXHW010000041.1:0-6601 GCA_964639915.1 uncultured Heliomicrobium sp. | reverse complement strand
GCCTGCTGTCGATGCTGAACTTCGCCCGACAGCACCCAATTGACTTGCATTGCTTTCAGCAAAGTGTCAGGAGCTGAAGTTGTGAGGTTTGCTTCCCCTGTTCCTGTGTATGGAAGAACAGTCAAATTGGGAACCATCGTCAATGAATCGCGCAAAGACTTAGCCAAGCCTTCGCCCACTTTGAGCTCTTCGCCGGTTTCATTGAAAGGAAGGACGGCCATATAAACTGGCGAGGGAACTCGGCTGGCCCAAAGCCATAGGAACAAGGCAGTGGTTACAGACAAGATCGCCGTTGCGCTGAGCGCAATTCGCTTCCAGCGCTTAACCGCAGGGCTTAGCAATAGTTCAATCGTTTCGACAATGTTGGCAGCCGAAGACAACCGTTGCTGGCGGCTTTTGACAAAACTCTGGTGCAACAATCGCAGAATCTTCTTTGGCGTATTGGCGGGCAGAGCGCGCCAATCAGGACTGTGCCTAGGATCGCGGATCAGGTTCAGCGTGTCGTACGTGTCAACGCCTTTGAAAGGCAATCTGCCAGACAAGGTTTGGTACATCACCGAGGCCAATGACCAGATGTCGGTAGCTGCATCCAGCATTTCGCCGCGGGTTTGTTCGGGACTCATGTACACGACCGTGCCGATAACTTCGCCTTTGATCGTTTCACCAAAATCTCGCGTCAGTTGTTCGTCCGGAGCAATCGTTTTCAGGTCTACTGTCGCCAGATCAGAAGTAATTCGCCGCGCAATGCCAAAATCCAGAATTTTGACCTGACCGTCATGCGTGATTTTGATGTTGGCGGGTTTCAGGTCCCGATGAATGATCTTTCTGGAATGCGCGTGGGCCAGCCCGGCTGCCAATTGCTTGAAGATCGGTAAGGCATCGGCGATGGGCAACGGACCGTTTGCCAATTTTTCTTCCAGCGTTTGGCCGGGAATGTATTCAAACACCAGAAAGGGTCGGTCTTCGAATTGTCCTTTGTGATGAAATGCGGCGATGTTTTCGTGTGTCAGTTCGTGCGTCAGCCGCCCTTCTCGATTGAACCGCGCCTGCCATTCCGGGTCTTTGGCATAAGTTGCGGTCAAGAACTTCATGGCAACGTCAACATCCAGATCATCGTCATGGGCCAAATAAACTTCGCCCATTCCGCCTTTGCCAAGCAAGGCCTGGATTCGGTAGTGACCGATCTGACGCCCAATCATCGCTTGACGGTATTGGCCGGATTGATTGATTTGTTCGGCGATTTCCTTGAAGGCGTCTTCGACGGCGGGAGTTTCCAGAAAATCTCCGTCATCGTCGTGATGACGAAGCATGGTTTCGACTTTGCGGCGCAATTTTTCATCGCCTGCACAGGCTTCATCCAAATACACCGCACGGCGAGCGGGCGGCATATCGCAAGCAGTCTGGAAGATGTCTTCAAGCGTAAGTCGGACGTACGCTTTCGTTGACGGATTCATGGCTGTTGTCTCCGTTCAGCTCGCTGTGCAACCAGGCCTTGGCAAAACGCCAATCGCGCATGACAGTGTCGGCTGAAACTTTCAATACTTCGGCGATTTCTTCGTTGGTCAGGCCACCAAAAAACCGCAACTCCACAATCCGGCTTTTGCGCTCGTCCATTTCGGCCAACCGGTTAAGCGCGTCGTTCAACGCCAGATAATCCACGTTGGGAGCTTCGGGAATTTCGATGACATCATCCAGCGAAACCTGCTTGATTCCACCGCCGTGCATGACCGCCTGTTTTGACCGTGCCCGGTCAACCAGAATCCGGCGCATAATGTTGGCGGAAACTGCAAAGAAATGCGCGCGATCCTGCCAATTCAGGTTCTTCACGTCAGCCATCTTGACGTACGCTTCGTTGACCAGCGCGGTTGTTTGTAATGTTTGTCCGGGATTTTCACGGCTCATGTAGCGGTGAGCCATACGATGAAGTTCGGCGTAGACGATTTTGTACAATTCACCTTCTGCGCCGTCTTCGCCTTTCATCCAAGCGCGCAGCAATTGAGTTACTTCATGAGATTGAACTGGTTTCATAATTTCCTTTTGGCTGATTCCCGCTAACTGGGGGCGATTATAGTCCGGCAAAAAAGAAAGTCGAGACTAAATTTGCCCAACCTTGGAATCTTGTTTGGCTAACAGGGGTTGTCAGCCTTCAGAAGATGAAATGAAACTTTCGGCTGGATGTTTCACATAAAATCTTGCGACTTTGCAGCATTTACTTCCAAACGAGAAAAAAGCCACAGACCGAGAGCCTGCGGCTTATTCTTTTGCCTTGGTTATGGATAGCGGTTTTACTTTTTGCGCTCCAAGTTGATGGTTAGCGCGGTATTCTGGCCATTTTCTCGCCAAGTCCAGACCATTGTGACATGGTCTTTGTCCTGAAACGTAACGGTCAGGTGATTAATGTGCCCGTCAGTCTGTTTTTTCAGATTTGTGGCGTCTGCAAATTTGAAGTCCAAAGTTTTTACTTCGCCCGACGGAACTTCGGCTCTCATCCGGGGCTGATTTCCTGCCGAACAGTAATGCGTCATCACTAAGCTGTCACCGTCGCGGTGGTAAACGCTGATCATTTCCGGTTCATCTTTGGGCTTCAGCGTTTCGATGATCGTCGAGCCGCCAGAAGCCAGCCGGTAGCTAACTGTTCGTTCCGAACCGTCAGACGCCTTGCCTTGCCATTCACCAGCCATCGCTTTCAGTTTGTCGAAAGCCGGAGCGGCTTTGCTTTGCGCCTGCGCGGATGCGGCGAGCAAAACAATTAGCGACAAGAGAATAGGAAAACTTCGTTTCATGATTTTACTCCTCGAAAAAGGGTGAGGGGATTGGCCAATCGCCTCACACGTTTTATCTCAACGTGGAATGATCCACGGAATGACGTATGCGTAAAACATGACAATCAGTCCGACCAGCGCGGCCAGCGCGATACTGTGCCCAAAAACGGCTTTGAAAATGGCAGCTTCGTTGCCAGTCTGCTGTGTCGCCGAACTCGATACAACAATAGATTGCGCGTCAATCATCTTGCCCATCACGCCGCCTGCGGAGTTTGCCGCGCCCATCAAAATCGGGCTTAGGTTCAATTGCTCCGCAGTGACCTTTTGCAGGTTGCCGAACAACGCATTTGATCCGGCGTCGGTTCCGGTTAAAGCCACCCCAAGCCAGCCGAGCATCGTGCCGAAGAATGGGAACAGAACACCGGTGCCGGTCAAACTCAATCCCAGCACCGTGTCCATTCCTCCATAGCGCGTGACGTAGGCCAGTCCCACCATAAAGCTGATGGCCAGCAGCGACGGAATCATTTCAACCAACGTCTGTCCAAAAATTCGTACCGCGCGCGCAAAAGACAATCCCAAAAACACTGCCGAAATCAGCGCGCCGATGAACACTGCCGTTCCCGGCGCAGCAATGACATTCAGGTCTATGATTGCCGCTTCAGGCGATGGAGTCGGCGAAACCGGCGGAACTTTCAGCACGGCGTTGTGCAGCACAGGCATGGGAATTTTCAGCCAATTGAAGATGAAGAATTTATTGATCTTCGGATACGTGGCAATGAAGATCAGTATCGAAGAAAGAATAAACGGCGACCAGGCTTTCAAAACAGCAGACGCCGAATGCCGCGAAATCGTTGACGAATGCTCTATGCCATCCAGCCTCATTTCTTTTGCAGGTCGCCAGAATTTCAAAAACGCGACCATCACCAGCAACGAAAACACAGCCGATACGACATCCACTAGCCCGGCATCCTGATAATTCGACCAGTAAAACTGCATCGCGGCGAACGACAATCCGCTAACCAGCAACGCGGGCCAAACTTCAAAGGTTTCTTTCCAGCCGACCATGCTTCGCACCAACCATAGCGGCAGGATCAACGACACCGGCGGTAGAATCCGCCCGGCCATTGCGCTGAACTGCATTGCCGGAAGCCCGGTCACTTCAGCCAGCACGCGAATCGGATTGCCGACGCCTCCCCAGGCGACAGGCGCAGTGTTGGCAATCAAACACAACGTTGCCGCCTGGAACGGAGGAAACCCCAGACCGATCAGAAACGATCCGGCGATGGCGACGGGAGCACCACCTCCGCCTGTTCCTTCCAGAAAGGCTCCGAAACAAAACGCGATCAATACCAGTTGCAGCCGTTTATCCGACGAAAGCCCGGCGATGGATTGTTTCATGACCTCGAACTGCCCGGTTTCGCATGCGACGTTGTACAAAAAGATCGAAGCCACAATCACCCAGGCGATGCGGATCATGCCGAAAATGAATCCGTGCCCGGCGGCAGCGGCAACCAACAAAGCTGGCATTTTGAACACTGCTATCGCCAGCAAAACCGCCATCAACATTCCGGCCAACGCCGAAACCCACACACGCGCTTTCAACACCACCAGCACGAAAAACAACGTTAGCACGGGCAAAGCAGCCACAACGGTAGAAAGCGGCCACGAATTCAACGGGTCGTAAACCTGAGTCCAGGTCATTTGGGGAGCTCCTTGGTTCGGGAATTGAAAACAGGTGAGCGGATTGTACTCACGATGGCTGAGGTGTCCATCAATTCGGGGCAGACTGGCGAATTCAAAGTTTTTATCTGGCTGGGCGACGAAGAATTTTCTGCCATTCCAGCTTGGCAGTTGCGCCACCCGCACGGTCGTAAAATTCAAGCGTGACGCGATGGCTTCCTTCAGTCAGGAATAATTCGCTGGTGAAGCTGGTCGGCGGCTGATCTCGCCATTCGTCAATCACTCGCTTGCCATCAATGAACAACCGCACGCCGTCATCCGCTGTCACGGTGAAGCGATAAACGCCGTCCGGCAAAATCAATCGCCGAGTCCAGCGGACTGAAAACCCGTCGGCAAAAACGCCGCAAGCATCACCGGGATTTTTGGAGTTCCAGTCGAAATTCAAGCTTCCGTCGCCGTCATCACGAATCATCACGGGCTGATTGCTTAAGTCGGGGTTGTTGAAATATTCGCCGCGCCAGCGATCCAGTTCAACGGCGGCAAAACACGGATGCCGCTGCCAGGCGAATTTCAATGCCGCGCTGCCCCAATGCTCGAAATATTCAATCGTGATTCGGTGATTGCCCGCCGTCAGCCAAACGTCGAAGGTTTCCGTTGCCATCTGTTCACGCCAACGATCGAGCTTCAACTGGCCGTCAATGAACACGCGCACGCCGTCATCAGCAGTTAGGGTGAACTGAAACATTCCTTCGCCAAACGCCATCACACGCGACCATCTAGCCGAAAAGTTGTCCACGCCAACACCGCAAAGACTGTTCGGCCCGTTCAATCCCCAATCAAAATTCAGCGGGCCATCGCCTTCGTCGCGCACGAACTGTGCTTTGCCGCGAAGGTCAGGATTGCCGAAATACTCGCCGCGCCAATGCTCAACCGGCACAGCCGTCACGCACGGCGGAGGCCGCCAAGTCAGTTTGACCGAAGCTCTGCCGACAAAATCCACGTATTCCAGTTTCAGTTCGTGACGACCGGCGGCCAATTCAACTTCGGCAATAAAGCTGGCAGATTGCTCTCGCCATTCGTCCAGTTTCAACTGGCCGTCTACATAAAATCTGACGCCGTCGTTGGCTCCGACCACGAAACGATACAACCCTGCGTTGAACGCGGTCGTGCGCGTCCAGCGAACGGAAAACCCATCGCGCCGCACGCCGCACGATTCCGCCGGACTGCCATCCAGCCAGTTGAAATCAATCTGTCCGTCACCATCATCACGTACCATTGCAGGTTCGCTGCTGAGGTTGGCGCTGTTGAAATACTCGCCGCGCCAATGGTCTTCGGCAATTTCAGCAACACACGGCAACGGCTTCCAGCGCAAGCTGACCAACGCATTTGCTGCGCCACGATATTCAAACACCATCTGATGATTGCCCGCGCCAAGTTGAAGATTGAAGCTGCCATTCGCTTCGCCGTTCCATTTGTCGAAAAGCAGCTTGCCATCCACAAAGACGCGCGCGCCCGTGCTGGAAGAGACTTCAAAGCGATACGCCCCGCTGCCAAAGGGAACACGCCGCGACCAGCGTGCTGAAAATCCGCTTGTCAAAACTCCGCAAGCGGATTCCGGGCTTTGCCCACGCCAATCAAAAGAAATTGCTCCAATGCCATCATCGCGCACCATCGCAGGCTGACCGGTCAGCGCGTCGTTGTTGAAATATTCTCCGCGCCAGTGATCCGCTGACACGGCGGCAAAACACGGATGCGGTTGCCAGTTCAGTTTGACCGCTGCGCTGCCCCAGCGTTCGTAATACTCCAGCACAATCCGGTGATTCCCTGCCGAAAGCTGAATGTCTATGGTATGCGTCGTTAACGGCTGGTCGCTCCAGCGATTCAATCGCTCCTGCCCGTCAATCGCCAACCGCACACCGTCATCCGCCGTCACCGTGAAGCGATAGGCTCCGCTGCTTAGGGCGATATTGCGAACCCAGCGAACGGAAAAATTGTCTATGTTCACTCCGCAATCTTTGCTGGGCGAACCAAGCTGCCAGTCAAAATCCAGAAAAAGACTGCTGGGCTGTCTGTCGTCGCGAATCATGACAGTCGATCCGATAATGTCTGTGTTGTTGAAGTATTCGCCCCGCCAACTATCAATTGGAATTGAGCGCGAT
>CAZXHW010000040.1:1651-18371 GCA_964639915.1 uncultured Heliomicrobium sp. | reverse complement strand
GGCCAGGGAGTTTTTCGTCTGATGTTCATCGCCGCCCAGTCCCCATTGCCGAAGGTGTTTTGTCTCTTCAAATCTGGCGGCGGTTTGTTGTTCGACCATCAGGCGTGAACGCGCGACGAATAGCTGCGCTCGCAGCCGTCCCGTTTCCAGGTCCAGACGCACCGGTTGACCGTTTTCAATAGCCAGCGTTACACGAATCTCCTCCAGCTTTTTCAGCTTTTCCACGTCTCCCAGAAAGATCGCGCGGTTCTGCAATTGTGCCAGGTCTACACGCGAAAGGATTGGCGTCGGAACAGTCAATCCAACGATTTCATACTTCTCTCTGATTGCAGCCGATTCGCTTATGGCAGGCCGCGAAGCTGAGGTGGCCTGTTGCAAATTGAACTCGATAGCACTGAAGTCGGCCCTGCGCGCTACGCGAATCTTTTTGATCACACCGTCAGATTTGCCGATTTCCTGCGCCGCAGCTTCCTGCCGCATTTGTGCGCGTGTCTCGGCGGGCAGCTTGAACTTCACCTGCGCAGTCATCTGCCTGCCAATCGCATCGGCTCTTTGCCGCAGATCGAATTCAGAAACCAATCGGCTTCGCCCCTGCTCATCAACTACCCGGTAGCGATGCCACTCGCCAAATGCAAAAGCCGCCCGCAAAGATTCCTGCAACTGCTCAATGCGGTCAGAGGCGACTATCGCCTGACCGAGCGTTACGCGCTCAGCGCGCTCTTCCTGGCTCTTTCTTTGCTGATCGTTCGTGAACTGTCTGATGTTCTGATCAAGATGTTTTTCAAAGGTCTGGCTGAACAGGCCGGGATTGATGATGCGCGTTCCGTCCGGCGCTTTCTCCCAGCTCACGCGCATTTCTTTGGGCAGGGTGTCCAAACGTTTCGCGTGTCCCGTTCGCCGGTCAACATAGTCACGATGGATGAGCAAATGAACGTGCGGATTGTCGGTATTGCGGTGAATGCCAGCGACCCAGCGCAGCTTCTCTGCATGAAGCGCATCGGTCATCTCTTCCAGCGTGCCGCGCGTCGTTTTCCGAACTCCGCTGAGCCGTGATTCCTCATTCATTCCCAACTGATTGAAATCTTCTTCTTGGTGAAAGCTGATGACGAGATGCAGCACGTCATCCGTCTTTGGATCGCGCCCGTCACCGAGCAGACGGTTGGCCTGAGAATAGTTCAATGGCTCTTCTTTTTCTGAGAAGAGCTTGCGCGCTTCATGGCCTTCGCGCTCTTCGTCGCGCTCACGCGTGGAAACGTAGCGAGTCGCTTGGCTGACCCCGCTGCCTCCTAGTCCTTTTTTGACGACGACGACAACTTTCATCGCATTGACCAGTTGCTGCCCTTTGCGCGACAACCGACGTTCTCATCAACCCTCAGACAGAATTACGCGTGGATAATCTCCGGGAAGCTTCTGAATCAATTCGCGTGCCTGTTGCATTGCTGTCTCATCCTGAATCGCGAGTTGCTTCCGGATCTCCTCTGCGCTCACGCCGTCCTTTTGCATTCCGATAGTCATCAGCACTTTCACAATACTTTCAGTCAGGGCTGACCGGCGCAGCAGATGCGATAAGAGTGTCAGCATTGCGTCGCTGGCCTTCGTATTGGTGTCCGACTTCACGTTGTCTTCAGATTCCACAGCCACCATTGCCAGTTGTTGGCGAAGGTCGGCGAAGTCTTTCATCAACGGTTCGACGGCTTCGGCGACGGTCTCTTGATAGATTTTACGCACGTGGTTTTCGCCTTCGTCTCGCCCTAGCGCGCGCAATCTGCGTTGGCGCAATGCCTCATGGACAAGCTCTCGAATCACGTCGCTCCGGCTCTTTTCTTCGTCGCGCGAAAGGTTGCCGACCTCGCGCAGATCGTCCACGAAAAGTTTGGTCGTACTCGACGTGGAAGCCACCAGTCTTGGCCTGTTCCGAATCGGCATTGTCAGCCCTCCATTGCCTTATTGAGTGCAGCGTTCTTCGCGTCTCACAAGTAATGACAAATGGGCAATCATTGTGCCTTCGGTCTCCGGGTATCTTCAGCCTTTGATTCATTTGGCGCTTCAGGTCTGTCCGGCAAAGACAATCGCAGACCTGAAAGACCTGACAACGCTCGTAGCGGCTTTGATTTGCGAGCATTGGTAGACCTCGTGCATTGCCCCACTTGTTAGCAGGTAATTTGCGCTGAGGTGTACCAATCGCTTTTGCCGCCGCTCTGGAAAAATGCAGGGTCATTTTGAGGCAGGTCTGGTGAAATGTTGTCGCCGTCCTTTACCCCACTGCAACGAGCATTAATCGTTTCGCTGAGAGTGGCTTTGCGACTCAAAACTCTTTATGCAACGTGACAACCTAATCTGCTCCGGCTGGAAATAGTGGGCAGGAAAACTTTGATGGAATGGCTCTTGCTCAATGGGAAGCGTCTTCAAATCCAGAGCAGGATTTGATCCCGAAAAACAACCACCAAGGAGATGAATTTATGCCGACAGGAAAGAGAAAAGTATCCGCCAACGCCTCGATTCCGCTGATCAACTTTGACGAGATTGCCGCCGAAAGAGAGTCATTCAAACTGAGTTGGACGGTGCTGGCGAACCTGAGAGATTACGTCGCCTACGTCGCAGATGTGACTGGCCGCGAGACCACCCCTGATGAAGTGGTTGACAAGGGAATGCAACGATTGTTCGACGCGGATAAGGGCTTCCGGCAGTGGCTGCAAAAGAAGAACAGCGAGAGCCGGAACAAAACGAAACCGGCGAAAATTGAGAAACCCGCGAAGCTTGAAAGGCCGCTCGCTGATGGGAAAGCCGATTCATCCGGCGATGCCTTTCCCAAATCACAGCAATGAGACCATCCGGGTCAAAACGATGGTCGCATGTTCATTGTGCGAAGTCTGGCGACGAAGCTTGTTGATTGAGCGTTTCGAGCCACGAGATTCTCGCGTCCTCGTCACACGGAATGCAGTATCCGTTGCCCAAGATGGCGTATGGATCGCCGTCGTAGCTGCCACAGCAAAGGCATTGTTTTTCGGTGACGGTTTCATTCATATCGTCCAACATCGCTTCGCTCCTTTTCTTGAGGTTGAAGATGGATCCATTCAATTGCAGCTTTGACCACTGCGGCGTGGCATTGTTCCGGGAAGCACCAGCAAGCAAGAATGATATCCTGGGTCTTCGCCAAATTCGCAAGCCTGTGAATCTCATCAAACACCGGCCCGGCGCCGCCTTGAATTTCATTCCAAAGCCAGCGGCGATAGCTCGCTATCACGGTTGCACGATCACCGTCTTTGCCGATAACAAATGGATTTCCCAAAACGGTTGGCCGCCCGACGTAGATGTTCTCGCCGCGCCAGTTCTTTCGATTGACGATGGTAATCACAGCAAAACTCCTTTCCTGTTTCTGCCCGACTACCAACCGTTAATACCTGCAATTTTCGGAGAGCAACTTGCTGTGAAAAAGGGATGCTTCCACCGGCAGCAGAAGCATCCCCGAAGCGAGAAACATATTGGTTTCACCGTTGCGTCAGAATGGAATATCTTCATCGGCTTCATTCCCCGCGACAGTTTCAACTCTGGCGTCGTTTGCGGTTGCCTCGCCTGCATTGCCCTTATCGCGCCTTGCTGTCGGTACGAACTCAAAGCTGCTAGCAACGAGAATCGTCGAGGTGCGCGAGACGCCATCGCGATCCACATACTTTTCGTTCTGCAATCGCCCGTTGAATGCGAGCGGGCTGCCTTTTTTGGCGTATTGCGTAATGACCTCGGCATCACGGCCAAACACTGTCACTTTGAACCAATCGGCGATGGATTGACGTTCCTCACCAACCTTGACGCTACGGTTGTTGGCGATGGAGAGATTGATGACCGGCGTGCCGGAGTTGGTAAATCGCAATTCCGGTTCCGATCCGAGACGGCCTGAAATTTGTGCATATGCTGACATAGTTTTGTTCCTTTCAAGTGAAATGTGATTGACTCGACTGCTGCGAGTCGCACGACTTATCTCCCGCTTGATTCCTTCATTTGTTTTTGCGGGCGGGAAGGCTCTTTGAATATCCTCACGCCGCCTTTGCGAAGGACTTGGCAGGTTTGCTTTTGATGGCTTCCCAGACTCGCTCCACTTCCTGCGCCGACAATTTGTGAACTGGATGTTGCGGTTGATTGTTCCCGTACATTGCCCAGCGCAGAAACCGCAGCTTGCCGTCGCTCGCATTTTCAATTTCCTTGAGCAGATCGGCAGCCGTTTGAGACAGCCTCGCAGATTTCAGCCGCAACCGCTGAAGCTGTGCCGCAGTGTTGAGCGTGGTGAAATGCTTGAGCGGCAATCCACCCGTCTGCCGGGCTTCATACGCCTGCTTCATAATCTCGCCGACCTTCCGGGTATCGGTTGCGGCGCGTACGGCTTTGTGAAACTGACGATAGCTTTTGCAGGTGCGCAGTGCGATGAGATGAAAGTCGGTCTGGCATTCGGCGAGGATCATTTCCAAAATCTCGCGCGTCAACTTCTGCCATTCGCGGTTCGCGTGCGAGTAAAACCTGCCGCCGGTTGCGGTCTTCCCGCTGATGGGAAAGATCACGTCAAGCTGCGCATTGATGTCTTCCCAGATGGCCTCAATGGAACCGCCATTGGCATAAGCGCGGCGCAATTCAGAGGCGAGATAGCGGGCGCGCTCCGGGATGTCTTCCTCAGCGAATTCGGGATCAACTTTGCCGCAAGCCGTTGTTCTTTCGTGGCTTGACATTACAATAATCGCACCGCTTTCGTCGTATTGATCCATCGCTTCCAGCGTCTCAAAGGCGGCATCAAGTTCCTCGATACTGGCGTCACTTGCTTCCAGATCGTTCACCCAGTCGGCCAGATCATCGTGGGCGAATGTCGCTGCTTTCCTGCGACCCCGTGTCAGGCGGGTGATTGCTTCGACTTCCTGATCAAACAAAGACCGTCTGCGCTCTTTTCGCTCGGCGGTGCGTTCGGCAAGAATCGCATTTGAGCTGCCATCAGCGGCGCTGTAGTTGAACGTCAAAACTTCTTCTTCGACCACAATCACATCCTGATTGACGAGTTGTCCAAGTTGCATCGCCAGCAGCGCCATTTCCTTGAGTACCGAGCTGACGCCGCGTTCCACAATCTCGCGGTAGTAATGCGAAGCGGTGGCCTGGCGATAGCGCGCGTCACCGCCTTCGCAGATAAAGTTGAGGCAGCGAATGAACTCTGCTGCATCAACCTGATTGCCCAGCTTCTTGAGCGCATAGGCGAATGTGCTGATGCGTGACTCCTCATCTTGCTGGCTGACTGGAGATGCGTCCCCATCAACCTTGAAGATCACCTCGCCCGCTACATCGAAATGCTCGAAATCGAGGCGTGCGAGCTGCCCCAGGCAGGAGATGTGATGGAACAATCCATCACGAGGCGACGCGGTATTGTCAGGAACGAAGATTGAACGGTTGGAACGTGTATTCACGAATTGCATATGGATTCTCCTTTGTGATGTGAAACCAATGTGAACAAGCTCCAGCTAAGCAAGTAACCGGAGCCGAAATCACTTTTTACCAACCGCTAATACCTGTTCTCTGTGAATCGAAGCCGATGGAGGATTGAGGGAGCTTGGTGAAGAGGCGGTGGTTTGCCGACGAGCAGTTGCCTCAACATCGTCTGGCGTTTTCCTGTGGTGGAGTTCTCAACAGCCATCGCCAGTGCGTGGCGAGAACCAATCAGTACAACCATCTGCTGGCCGCGTGTGAGCGCCGTGTAAAGCAGTTCCCGATTGAGCATCGGATGCTGGCTTTCGTGGACGGGAATGATGACGAAGGGATACTCGCTGCCCTGACTGCGATGAATCGAAATGGCGAATCCGTGTGTGAGTTGCGGCAGTGATGCGCTCGTGTAAATCACGTCTCTTTCGCCGTACCTGACCGTCACGGTTTCAGAAGTGGTCGCCTGCACGCTGCCGCACTGGCCGTTGAAGACGCCGAGATGGTAGTTGTTTTTCGTATGTAGCACCCGATCACCGGGAATAAAGGAGGGATGGGCGGATTTCGCGTTGAATCCATCGCTCTGACGTCGGCCATTCAGGGTTTCCTGGATCTGATCATTGAGAAAAACGGTACCGAGTATTCCTTTATGTTTCGGCGTCAGCACCTGAATGCTCTGGTATGGGTCGGCGCCACAACGCGCGGGCAGGCTTCGGGTGACTGCTTTGATCACAAGGCGTTCAATTTCCGAAGCGGGTTCGGCCTCGATGAAGTAACAATCGCTTTTGGCTGTTCCGGGTGCTGGCAGGTCAGGAACACGCCCTTCCTTGATTGCCTCCGCAGCCGCAATGATCTGACTTCCGCTGTTCTGCCGGTAGTTGGTTTGCAGCCTGACGACCGGGACCCGACCGCTTTCGATGATGTCGTAGAGCACTTGTCCTGGCCCGATTGAAGGAAGCTGATTCACATCACCGACGAGGATGAGTCGTGTGGATGAGGAGCAGATGCTGACGAGTCTGGCCATGAGAAAAAGGTCAATCATAGAAGCCTCATCAACGATCAGGATATCGGCGACAGGAAAGAGGTAATTCCACAGCGAACGTGGCTTCAGGCAATCGTTCCGCAGCAGCTTGTGGAGCGTATGAGCCGAACAGCCGGTCACCTCTCGCAGTCGTTGCGCGGCGCGACCCGTTGGCGCGGCAAGCCTCACACAGTAACCGGCCTTCTCAAACACAGAGATCAGCGCCTTGACAGTCGAAGTTTTGCCCGTTCCGGGCGCACCAGTGAGGATGGAAATGGAAGAATTGACGATGAATCTGACGGCGGCGCGCTGTTCGTCGGAGATGTCAATTGCATCCGGCTTCAACCATTCATTCAATCGCTGAGGATTGATCGCGCGCAGTCGGCGGCCGATATGTGTGAGCGCCTTTGCAATGGCCTCTTCGGCAATCGCGCATTGCGTGAGCGCAATCTGTTCATCCGCGAACTTTACCTGATGACGGCTTTGCAATTGCCGGAGCGTACCGAGAACTTCGTCCGGCAATGATTTGCTTAATCCGGCTTCGGTTTCCATGCGCGCGGTCAGTTCTTTCAGAGAAAGGCAGGTATGGCCTTCGCGCAATGCCTGATTGAGCGCCTGAAGAATTGGATCCGAAAGGTGTAAATGAGGAGACTGTCGTAAACGAGTTGGAAGATCTTCGAGAAACTTTGCGCGCAGGAAGAGGGCGATTCGGGTGGCAATCACCCACCTGACCACAGCAACCACAACATTCCGCAATTGAACGCGCATCCTGACTGCTCCTTCACAGAATCAATACCGGCAATTGTGATGACTGCCAGCCGCATTGATTCTGTGGCATCAGGATGCGCGAGTAGCTTCAGCGGTCGCTGACGTAATGCGCTTTCCTTCTGGAAGCCTCGCTCTGCACCAGTTCCCAGATCGTCTCCTTCTTTTCGGAGGGATGATCGAGGTCTCTCAACACCAAAATGTCGCTGCTGGTGGTGTAAAGGATTACGTCGCCGAGCTTAAACATGCGTTGAACCAGCCCTTGACTGACTTTGATGGATCGCACTGCGCCAAGTTGAATGCTTTCGTCGTGTTTAACGAGCAATCCCCAGCGGGCGTGCGCACTGGTTTCACTTATTGTGTAAATGGCGCTGAGCATTTCCAGGTGGATGTAGCCGATGAAGGCAAATATGAAGATGCCGCCAACCACCCCAATGAGAGGAACGCGATAATCAATCGCACTCTCCTCTCTCCACGCGTAGGCCGCGATCGTGCCAATGCCAGACAGACAAATAATTGACAAGGCGACCCCGTAATAAACAATTAAAGCCCTGGCGCGCGGTTTTTCCGATAAAACTTCTGATGATTTCATACTCACAGCCCCGGCCAGCCTGGCGGATCAGGCTGCTCACGGCCAACTTCATCAGTCTTGGTCAGGCTGAACAGTTGACTCAGTTCATGCTCAAACTCGTGTTCAAGAATTTCCGTCTCTTCACGTTCTCGGACGAGAAAAAGTTCGTGGCGCAGATTGGCGGCTTCATACTCCGCTTCAGTCAATCGCCCGATCTCGATCTCGTCAAATTCCGGCTCGAAGTCTGAATCGCTTTCGATTACTTTGCGATTATCGAATCTTGTCTGATCGTCCATACAGTCACCCCGTTTCTAATTTTCATTTATAGAGCAACTACAAAGCACGTTCCTGGTCGGCCTTCTCGTTTTACATCTGAGTGAAGCAAACGGCAATCCACGGATGGCAGTATGGAATGAAGATCATTAGAGGTTGCCCTTTCGGCCCACCTTTTGCTTGTGGCTGTCAGGGAGAGCGTGCTACCTTTTCATTGAAGGCTTTACGGAATCAGCCGAAGCCCTGCCCCGCGAGCTGAATCCTGACTGGAGACCTCACTCGCGCGTTCTCTTTCCCCCATCGGAAACGATCAAGATTTTTCTACGGCAATGCGAAACCAGACGTAAAAGGGATTCTTTTAGCCGGGTAAAGTCTGCTCCCTCACGAATCAAAATCGAACAAAGACAGGCACAACAGCAGAATCGAAACCGAATCAAAGTGAGCTGAAGAAACTCACCAGTAGTACGAGTGACTCTCATGCACGATGCGGATTCAGTTTTACTCGCCTTGATCGAGGCGACAAACGAGTTGGAGGAAAGACGCCTGCGGGACAAACTCCTGCTTGAGTACGCGGCGCCAGTGATCCGGCAAACGGTCCGGCAGCGCCTGCGGCTTCACAGCGGATATTCCGGCTCTCATGCTCCTGACGCCGAAGACCTCTTTAATGATGTAATCGTGAAGCTCATAGAGAAGCTAAGTGAACTGCGGGCGCATCCTTCAAAGCGCGGCATTCGCAACTTCAGTCTTTATGTGGCGCGCGTCACTGCGAACGCTTGCAACGATTATTTGCGAGGCAGAAAACAGGAGCGCCATCGGCTGAAACATAAACTCCGGAACCTGCTGGATCGTCACTCCGACTTCAGAGTTTGGAAGGGCGAGAACAACACGATCCTTTGCGGACTGGCGATATGGAAAAGTCTGGATTCCGCCCTCATCCAATCAATCCCGCTGGAGCAAACCGAAGAGGTTGTCGAAAAGCTCCGAACAATTATCTTCACGAGAAAAGCCCCTCAAGAATTGCCGCTTTCAAAGGTCGCGGTAGAAACGCTCAAGCTCATCGGCCAGGCGGTCGAACTGGATCAACTGGTGGAGATCATCGCCAACTTTCAGGGCGTCAAAGATCGGCTGCCCGAATCGCTGGATGTCGCCGAAAGCGGTTTGAGCCAGCGCCTCACGGACGCCGCCCCGCGAAGTGATTCATTGATCGAAGGACGGGAAAGTCTCCGACAGTATTGGGAAGAGGTGAAAAAGCTTCCCGCGGACCAGCGCAATACGATTTGCCTGAGTTTTGAAGACGAGTCAGGGGAGGATCTGTTCAGCCTGTTGGTGGATGCAGAAATCGCCACGGTCCCGGAATTGGCCACAGAGTTTGACCTGTCATCCGAGCAATTTGATGAGCTTTGGATGCGAGTGCCAATGCTGGACAACACGGAACTGGCTGGGTACTTAGGCGCAACACGGCAACAGGTAAGCTTGTGGCGTTTCCGGGCGCAAAACCGGTTGCGGAAATGGCTGACAAACAGCAAAAAATAAAATTTAGCCCCGATGAAATTGCGGGCATTCTCTGCCGTCTTAATCATTCAGCGGAGTTTTTTCGTGGGTGCCTTCAGAGAACCTATTGACACAGCATGTCCATCCATACCACCAGACCAGAAATGGAACGATTTTGCGCCCGCACATTGGAAGTATCGAAGATGGCCGCGATTGGCGAACACCTGGCAGGTTGCCCTGGATGTCATCAGCTTTTCCACGAGGTTTTTCAGAAAAGAAGAAATCACGCTCCTGTTGTCATAGACCTTTCAACCGAAAAATGGCTGAGAGACGAGCATCTCGATTATGAATGGCTGACAGCTTATGTAGACAATGCGATGGAGAAAGATGAGCTTGAGATGACGGAGGTCCATCTCAAGCTGTGCGGACAATGCCGCGAGGAAGTTGAAGAATTCATCGCGTGGCGACGTGAGATCGCGCCCGAACTAAAAGTCAGATATGTGCCTGACGACCGAGCCGCCTCGCGCGAATGGATTTTGGGATCGTGGAGTTGGTTAAAGATTACTGGAAAGCCTGCTTACGCTTTCGCAATCCTACTGGCAATCGGCGCTGCCATTACGTTGGCGATATTGTTTCTGAAATCCGGCCCAAACGGTCAGGAGAAACAGCAAGCAAATGTTTCTTCATCTCCCTCTGTTCTGGTATCCACCACACCGATATTAAACAACGACCCCACTCCTGTTCTTGTAGTAACGCCAACGCCACAGATCAGAGTGTCGCCGGGTACACAACCGCAGCAGACTGGCTCGAAGAAGGAAACGCCAACCACAATCACTCCGACGACAAAACCTACAATTTCCCTGAGTGATGGCAATCACATAGTGGCAATTGATGAGTCAGGCCGGTTGACTGGTCTGGAAAAACTGCCGCCAAAGCTTGAGAAATCAGTAAAGGGTTTTCTTTCGTCGGAAGAAATCGAGCGCCCTACTGCATTGACTGATCTGGCAGGAAACAGAAGCGACCTCCGGGGCGAGGGCAATCAGTCTTCATTCAAACTGCTTTCCCCGGCCCGCATTGTCATCTCTGATGACCGTCCGGCTTTCAAATGGGAAAGCTTGAGTGGGGCAGATAGCTACCGAGTCTACGTCAGCGATTCTCGCAGTCGTAAGGTCGCTGACAGCAGACTCCTTTCTCGAACGGAAACACAATGGTCGTCACCATTGCCGCTAAAACGTGGTGAAGTTTATTCGTGGACAGTCGGCGCTGTGGTCAATGGAGAAGAGATTGTCTCCCCTTCGGTGTCGGAGCCTGAAGTGAAGTTCAGAGTGCTGTCGGAAGAGGACGTGCGCGAGATGAATCTCCTGAAACGAAACACCAATTCTCATCTCGCGCTAGGTGTCTTTTACGCGCAGGCCGGAATGTTGGCTGAAGCTGATCTCGAGTTTCAGCAACTTGCTAACGGCAATCCAAGCTCACCCATCGCCCTCAAGCTTCTCCGTATCATCCGGTCCTGGCGTTAGTGTTCAGTCATTACTTCCGATCAGAACGAACCCCGCCCAGTAGAAAGGATGCCCGAATCTCCGATCTTTCATCATCCTGAGCATAGCGAGCCTCAACGCATCTGCTTTTGTGATTTTCTTCCTGGCGTTTTTCTGTCGAAGTTCCTGATAAAAAACAGTCATCCAGTCTGCTGTGCTTGTTGAGTTGACCTTCCACTGACTGACCAATGTCGCTCGGCTACCGGCTACGAAAAAGGCCCAAGACATACCGATCATTCCCTCGCCTGCACCGACCTTCCCTCTGGCAGTTTCACAGGCGGAAAGTACGACCAGATCGGCGTTGAGGTTCAGATTCATAATTTCGCGCGCTTCCAGCAAGCCATCATCTTCGTTGCCATCGCCTTTTGAAAAAAGCAGATACGAATAGAGCGGATGATGGTTATCGAGGACGCCGTGTGTGGCGCAGTGGATGATGCTGTGTGCAGGAGCCTGCGACTTGAAAGCCTTTTCATCTGCGGTTGCTCCAATGAAGATGTTGCTGCGATTCGCCTCGAAGAATTGAGTCAGCGATCTGACTTCTGTCTCTGCATCAGGAAGAGAACCAAGTCTTTCACCATTTCTCGTTTCCTGAGGCTCTGCCAAGGACTTGGCTCCGACCAGCGGATTGGCAAACGCGAGAAGTGAAGATGGACGACTACCTGCGCTGCTCCGCTTGCCCAACTCTCTTAACACACTCAGCGATGGTGTGAAGAAAATGGAGAAGTCTTCGATCAAGTAACGATTTTCTCCAGACTGTAAAGCCTGAAAGGGTAACTCCCATAGCACTCCGTCAGGAACAATCCCAATCGTGCTAATTCCCTGAAGCTGTAACTCTACTGGTTTGATCAGCAGGTCATAAATCTCTCTGGACAGCTCAGCAAAATCAGGGTGACGGCTGGCGAGCATCTGCCGGAATCTGTTTACCATCTTCTTCAGGTCGTCTTCTTTAGCCTTGATAGGAAAGACCTTCAGATCGAAGTCGTGATTCGATGTCTGTTTTGACAGCAGAAACAGGTAGCATTTTTCTTTGGTTACGACGTAATCGAGCAGAGCTGTCTTCCGACCCGGAATCAGCTTGTTCAGATCATCAGGCGTTAGCGCGGCGACTTGCCCTGGCAGCGGCTTCCATTCGGGATGGGCTGCGTAAAAAAGGTCCTGAAAAGAGGCGTACTTTAGGCGGGCTGAATCAAGTTTTGCGTTGAGATGCTCAAGCTGAATGGCGTCACGTGAGTTCTTCAGCTTTTCCTCTCTGATTTCTTTGTTGAGTTCAATGATGGTCCGATTCAGCCGCTGTTGCTCTTCCTTTTCGCTCGGCGTCATCGCCTTCGCGGATTGAAATCTGCCGCTGCTTAGAATATCAAGCAGGACGCGGCCTTTGGCTCTTTCCGTATAGATCAGAGCGTCAACCAGCTTGCTTTGTTCGGCGAGCAACTCGACGAGTGCATGATAAGCGACGACTTTCTTCTCAAAGAAAAGCAGTCGCCCCTGCTCCTGTCCTGTCACCTGTAAGCGCATTGCTTCCACCTGCTCAATTGCTTGTGAAAGGACATTCAATGCGGGATCAGGTTTCTTCTGTCCGATGTAAGCCTTGCCCAGCGTCGTGGCCGTCAGGTAAGAAAGTTTGGGCAACCTAAGCTTTCGGGCAATTTTCAATGCACTTTCGGACAGTGTAATCGCCTCGGTATAGTTGCGCAGATCATGATGCACCTCAGCCTTGCGCCAAAGGATTTCGGCGATTCGTGTTTGATCCCCAACCTGTTGGGCCAAAGAAAGTCCCTGGTCGAGAGCCTCCAGCGCTGCTTTGAACTCGCCCTTTTCTCTGTAGACTGCGCCCATTCCCTGACGCGCGGCAATCAGGACATCTTTGTCAGACTCACCTGCCTGCCTGATGCTTTTTCTGAAGCTTTCAAGCGCTTGGTCATGATTTCCTTGTCTTTGGTTCGTTACTCCCAGATTTTGCAGAACAAGTGCGGTTTCGGTCCGGTTAGCACTGTTGCTGTACACTTTAAGACTTTGCCCGAAATAACTGACTGCCCTCGTGTAGTCTTCCTGTTCCAGATAAAGAAGGCCAATGCTATTGAGAATACCCGCCGTGAGATCGTGATATGGCAGCCTTCTGGCAGTGTCCAGAGCTTTATTTAGAAACAGGAGTGCCTGAACATTGTCGCCCATCGCCTTATGTACCCGGCCCATTTCCGCCAGGTTATCAGCCTGCTGATAACCATACTTGAGACCGCTACCATCCAACTCTTGATACAAAGTGAATGACTTTTGCAAGTACTCGATGGCCTGCGAGTAGTTACCATCACGGCCGCACAGCGCACCGAGTGTTGAAAGCGCACCGGCGAGACCGTATTGATCGGGCAACAAGCCAGCCGGCTCATTTGTATTCTTCACAGCGTCGGCTACCACAATAGCCTGCTCCGAGTAATATCTGGCCTGCTTGTAATCCCGTGCATAAAGGTAAAGCGAACCAACGTCACTGAGAACGTAGATCAGGTTCCGCCTCAACCCTGCGGACTCAAAGAGCCTTCTGCTTTCAAGGCATGATCGGATCGCTTCATCCGTCTTGCCGAGCCCTGAGTACGTCCTGCAAATGTAGTAATGAGTGCTCGCCAAACTCTTTACATCCTTCAGGTGATCGGCCACAGCAATGGCAACACGATAAAGCGCGAGCGAACGATCAGGCCCGTCGCTGTAATAAGCAGACGTGGCCTTTGCAATCAGTTTTTTCCACAGGCGAGGAGTGACGAGCGACGAATAATCCTGCAAGAGGTATTGCAGGGATGTCTGCCGATCGCTGTCCGCTTTCATCAGTGTGGAGATCAATTCTTCTTCACTCTGAATTGGACTCGTTTGTTGTGCAAAGCTGTTGAGTTGAGGGCAAAGGATGATCGTGAAGCAAATCAGGGCAGGGAAAAATGTGCGCCGAGAGAACAGCAATGATCTCTCGGCGCGTTTTAGAAAGGATCTAAACCTGATGCCGTGAGTTGTGTATAACGCCATAACTTGAAACTTCGGGTGGCTTCACTTAAGCAGGCGTTAGAAGATGAGGCTGCCCAGAATTGCGAGGATGACCTCAATCGGTGTTGGCGGCGGCGGGGGCGGAGGAGCCTTTTTTTCGGTGCCTCCCTGAGGGTCCCCGTCGTCAGCGTACACGTTAACTGAACCGACACTTACGAAGGCCAGTGTCAGCGCGAGAAACAGGCTCGACAAGATCAGTTTCTTTTTCTTCATGTTACTTCTCCAGTTTGGGCCGTTGTGATAACGGCGGTGGTTGATTGTTCGCCTGCCGGAGCAGGTGTTCCTGGGCAAAGAGCATGATCGAGTACAACCGGAAGTCCCGGTTGCCTTGTTTGACGAAGGTGTGTCCCTCATCGCCTGCCAGCAAATACCAGACAGACGTGCCTTGACGCTTCGCAGCGTTGACCATGGCGTCCGCTTCGCTGGCGGCAACGCGCGGATCGTTCTTTCCCTGAATGATCAGCAGCGGCTTTTTGATCTTCCGTATGTTGTTAAGCGGCGCCGTTCTTTCCATATATGCCTTGATCTTCGAGTCTCTCTCGTCACCAAATTCGGCTCGTCGCAAATCACGCCGCCAACCTTCAGTGCGTTCGATAAACGTCGCCAGGTTTGTCGCTCCCGAATCCGAAATTGTGCCTCTAATAAGATCATCGTATTTCGCCGCCACAGAGAGAGACATATAGCCGCCATAGCTAGAGCCTTGCACAAGAACGCGATCAGCATCGAGGTCGGGTTGTTTTTTGATCCAGTCAAGCAGCGCGCCGATGTCTTTCACTGCATCTTCACGCTGAACGCCGTTATCGAGATCAAGGAATTTCTTTCCATATCCCGTCGAGCCACGCACATTGGGGTAAATCTTCACGATGCCCAACTCGTTGATGAAGTAGTTGTCTTCGTAGCCGAAAATTGGTCGGTACTGCTCTTCCGGGCCGCCGTGAATATCAATGATGACAGGGCGCTTGCCAGCAAACCCGGTTGAGGGACGATAGAGAAAACCGGAGATTGTTCTGCTGTCGAAACTCTTCCACTGAATCAGTTCAGGCAATGACAGCTTTTCCAATTCGAGACTGCCATTGATGCTCTTCGCCCAATGCTCGACCTTGCCGGTCTTCACATCCAGCGAATAGATGTCATTCGGGGTGCGTGGCGATTTGAAGTTGAAAGCAAGATCAGTCGAGTTGTTGTGCCACCTGAGATCGGAGATGACTCCCCCCGGCAGATCGCCTGCCGGTTTGTAGCCGCCGCTCGCAATATCAAGCAGGTAAAGTCGGGAAATGCCATTTTCATTGACAGCGAATGCCACCATCTTTCCATCCGGCGAAAGCTGAAACTCATCAACATCCCAGTTGATTTCAGCCGTCAAATTCTTGAACTGCCCGCTGGAAAGATTCAGATATGCCAGCCGGCGCACATCGGAACCCCGGTCGCTAATGACGAAAATGCCCTTTCCGTCTTTGCTGAACAACGGAGAATCGTAATATTCATTGGCCTTCTCGACATTCCCTGACAGAAGACGTTTCTCACCATTTTCCACCTTGACCAGCCACAGCTTGCTTGTGGTGTTTCCGATGAACTCGCAGAAGACCACCTGAGTGTCATCCGGCGACCAGTCATAGGCTTTCAAATAATTTCCGGTGGACTCGACCAGCAAGCGGCGGCTCTTCGGATCGAACGGATTGATGACTGACAGGCTTACGCCGCTTCCTTTCGACGGTGAAAAGCTCCAGACAACCCGCTCCCCTGAGTGGGACCACACAGGTTCGGTGTTCCTCGATTTCTCCTCAGAGAGCAGCGTGCTTGAGCGAGTCGCCAGGTTGTAAAGAAACATCTGAAACGATTCGTTACCATCAGCGTCCCGGTTGTAGATCAGGTATTTCGCCTGCGGCTGAAAATACACATCATAAACATCGCCGAACGGCAGATAGACCCAGGTTTTCTGAGAGGCGACAGGCGCTTCGACACGCGCGACCCACGCCGCGCTCGAAATGCCCTTGACCCATAGCTCTCGCTTTTCAGGATGCCAGCCAGCCAAAGGAAGACCGTAGGCTCCTAGATAGCGTTTTACTTCTTGCGCCAGTGAAGACGGGACCTTCGGAACTCCTGACACTTCCATGTTTTTTGGTGGCGTAATTTCATCACTCTGCGCTGTAGCGTCGAGCGGACAAGCCACCAGCAACACTAAGACTGCACAGACCGTCATCCACATTTGTTCCCCAAACAGATTTGACCGGCAACGTGATTGCGTTGACATCATCACTCCATGAAGTTGTGTGTGAGGAAAGAATGGTTTTGCGGGGGATTGTCTCTAATCCTGTTTTCCTGACTGAACCTCGCGTCGTGTTCCACTGGAAGGGGCAAATCAATCTCCTGGACGCTTCGGTATTTTCCCACGTCAGCAATAGACGGCAGAAAGGCTTTCCTATTTCACCCACACACAAAAATATTTCTCGCGGGTTTTATAGCCGTGCGTGAAATTGCCGCCACGATCTGCCGTCCTTTACTTACGCGACTTCCGAAGGAGTGAATATGCAGTCTCACGACACTCGCACAGGTACGACAGAACATCGCGCGTTAATTATCGCCTCTAATCAG
>CAZXHW010000040.1:0-1641 GCA_964639915.1 uncultured Heliomicrobium sp. | reverse complement strand
GACCCTGTCGCTTCGGAGAATTCTGGAGCAGGCAGAGTGGCAGATCGAGACTTGCCGCGACCAGGATGAATTCAATCTGCTGGCAGAGCAAGCCTCATGGCTGCTGGTCATCATCGTGTGCGAACGTGGGTCAAGTGAGATGCTGAAGATACTGCAATCCTTGCAGTCGGCAATTGCGAGCGAAAAAACGTCCTCTATCGTCATAGCCGAACAGCCTTCAATCAGCGATGCGATCCTCTACACACGCAATGGCGCGTTGGATTACCTAAGCTGGCCGGTGATTCCGAGCCAGTTACTTGAGATCGCGGAGCGCGCATACAGGCTGGCAGATTACGCCGTCCTAAAGAGCCAAAGCCAATTTACGGATCAGTCAAAAAGCGATGATGTTGCAACCGGGTCCACCAAAAGTGCCCGAGCAATGATCGGAAGCTCTGTCGCCATGATTGAGCTTTCAAAACAGATCGTCAGAATCGCGCGCTCGCCGGAGTTGCGTGTTTTTATTACCGGGGAGACGGGCACGGGCAAGGAAGTTGTAGCGCGGCTGCTTCACGACCTCAGCGCTCGCAGTGGCCCTTTTCTGCCGGTGAATTGTGCGGCGACAGTAGAAAGTCTGCTTGAATCTGATCTGTTCGGTCACGAAAAAGGTGCGTTTACCGGCGCGCACGCGACGAAGAAAGGGCTTTGGGAAGAGGCTGCGAGCGGAACGCTCTTTCTTGATGAGATTACTGAGACATCGCCGACCGTGCAGGCAAAACTTCTGCGCGTCCTTCAGGAGGGAGTGATTCGGCGGGTCGGGTCGAATCGTGAGATCAAGGTCTCCGCGCGTGTGATTGCAGCTTCCAACCGGGATCTTGAGCAGGCGGTCAGAGAAGGAACCTTTCGCCGTGATCTATATTACCGCCTTGGACAGGTGCTGCGGTTGCCGCCGTTGAGAGAACGGCTTGAAGACATTCGGCTGCTTATCACACATTTCTGTCAGCGTGCCTCACGAGAGATCGTCGTCACTCCCGAGGCGATGGAATTGCTCTGCGCTTACGAGTGGCCGGGCAATGTGCGGGAACTTGAAAGCGTGATCCAGCAGATCATCACATTCTCAGGTCGCTTCGTCTTCCGCGAAGATGTGCTGCGCCACATCAATGTCTCCAGCCCGCAACAACAGAAAGTCAACTTGCCGTTCTGGAGCGCGATGAACAGTCTCAGACACGACGAATGGCCCACGATCCGCGATTTGCGAAACTGGTATGTGAGTCAGGCTTTTCTGTACTTCGGACAGGAATCTGTCGTGGCTCGTTATCTGGGAATGGACGCGCGCACGGTAAGCACGATTCTGGAAGAGGTGGCTGAAAGCAATAAGTCTATACGCGGCGCTATTAGTTCAAGCGATAAAGAATGACTGAGACACCATTCACGGAAACCTGATCGGCAAAACGTTCGAGGAGTTTCTGATATTCGTTCCAGTCGCCTCCGGCCAGTCCGCAACCAATTCCGTATGGAAATCCAATGGAAGTGAGTTCAGGAATCTGCGCAATTCGCGCAAGCGCATTTCTGAAAGCGTCGAGACGCGCCGCCGCAGAATCCCGCCCAGGTGAAGAACCCCCTGGCTTGAGCTGGCTGTAGACGTTGATGACGTAACGTTGATCC
>CAZXHW010000039.1:0-18505 GCA_964639915.1 uncultured Heliomicrobium sp. | reverse complement strand
CCAATCTTGACGCTACCCAAGGCCAAGAGTATTTTGGGCGCGCTTTAACAGACAATCATAAAACAAGCACCTGCAATCTTTAGATCGCTTTTCTACCCTAACAATCTAACCTTTCCCCCTCGGAGGTGTGCTCTATGACGAACCTTGTGCCAAGGCGAATTGGGCAGTTGGCTTGCCTGTTTATGCTTTTCAGCTTCTTGAACCTGCATAGTTTTGCTCAAACGACTTCGACGACAATTCTGGGAACTGTCACGGATGCGTCCGGAGCAGTTCTACCTGGTGCGAAAGTCACTGTTACCAATCTCAAAACCGGTGTTAAACGCGAAGATGTGGCTTCTTCGACCGGAGATTACAGCTTTCCGCTGTTGGACGTTGGCGAATATGAAGTGACAGTTACGGCCAACGGCTTCAAGCAGGAAGTTCGCCGCAACGTCATCTTGCAGATCAATGATAAAAACCGCCTGGATTTTGCGATGCAGGTTGGCGCGACAACAGAAAGAGTCGAAGTGACTGCCAACGGGGCCACACTGCAAACTGACGATGCGACGCTTGGCTTAACGGTTGAACAGCGCCGCGTCGAAGAACTGCCACTCAACAACCGAAACTTGGGTGTGCTGGCGATTTTGCAGCCCGGTGTTCAATACGGTCCCCGCAGCGGTACTGATGGGCAAGGCTTCGGACAACGACAGGGAGCCAATGGCGTGCCGATTCCCGGCGTGGGGTTGGCTTTTGTCGCCAACGGCCAGCGCGAAACCAATCAGCACGCAACGCTGGATGGAGTTGTCGCCACCGAAGCGCGCGTCAACACGATTCCGTTCAGCCCTTCACCGGAAGCCGTACAGGAATTCCGCGTTTTGTCGGGCAGTTATTCGGCGGAATACGGTTTCAATTCGGGCGCGCAAACGATCATTGTCACCAAATCCGGCGGCAATGAATGGCACGGTTCTGCGTTTGAATATTTACGCAATGACATTTTTGACGCCGAGAATTTTTTCCAGAACTACTTCAATGCTCCGGGCGCGGCGCGCAGCAAGAAAAACAGCCTGCGGCAGAACGATTTTGGCGGAGTGCTGACTGGGCCTTTCTGGATTCCAAAAGTTTACGACGGCCACAACAAGACATTTTTCATGGTCAATTACGAAGCGCGCCGCCGTCGCGATGGGGGCATCGCGCAACAGGCCAACCATCCGCCAACCGCGTTTCGCAACGGCGATTTCAGTTCATTGCTAGCATTGCCGACGCCGATCAAGATCGTTGATCCGCTGACGGGAACTGAATTCGCGGGCAATATCATTCCAGCAAATCGCATTACCAATACCGCCAAAGAGTTGATGAAATTCTGGCCCGAACCGCAGCGCATCAATACCAATCCACTGACTGGAATTAACTACAACGGCTTTGAACAGCGCAAACTGGACGATGACCAAGCCTTTGTGCGCGTAGATCACAACTTTTCAGAGAAAGACAAAATCTTCGGGCGTTACGCCTTCAACGATGTGACTTACAGCGTGATTCCGGGTGACAACCCGAATTTCACGTACTTCGTGGCGGGACGAAATCAGAACCTGGGCACCGGGTGGATTCACCTTTTCAATTCCAGCTTAATCAACGAAGCGCGTTACGGTTACAACCGTTCTGTGGACAACACCCTGAACCCGCGCGCCAATACTAACTTCGATGTTGAAACGTTGGGGATGACCGGATTCCGTGTCGTCAATGACGGCAATCGCAAATTCACTTCGCGTGAAACTGGAGTGCCGACGATTACGGTCAACGCCTTCTCTACGTTGTCTGAACAAGACGGAGGGAATGGCTTCGATTTCAACAACCTGCATCAATTCAATGACAACCTGACCTGGAGCCATGGCGCGCACAACACCAAGTTCGGCTTTGATTTTCGTTGGGTTGATTTGTATCGCGGCGCAGCCAATACGCCGCGCGGCAATCTGACTTTTAACGGAGACATTGCCAACAATGGCTTCGCAGCTTTCCTGCTTGGTTTTCCCAGCAGCACCGGCACGCCTGAAGGGTTGCCGCTGACTTTTGCGCGGCAAAAACGCTTTGCCGGTTATGCCACGGATGACTGGAAAGCGTCGCGCAAGCTGACCCTGAATCTGGGTTTGCGTTACGAATACAACACGCCAGCGATTGATACCAAAGGGCTATGGCGCAGCCTGACGTTTACTCAACAGGTCAACGGCGTGCCAACCGTCGTGCCAAACATCGGCACTCCGCTGGAATTTTACGAAGCGCAAAAGAAACTGTTCATGCCGCGTCTTGGCCTGGCGTATCGCCTGAGTGATCAGTGGGTCGTGCGTGGCGGTTTCGGCATTTATTACAACGTTCACCAGTTGAACAACTACACGATTCTGAATTTGAATCCGCCAAAATCGGGCACAGCCAATTTTGCGAATTCGTCCCTCGGCGGACGCATCAATAACGATCCGACACAACCTGTGCTGACTTTCGCTGCGCCTTTCGGAGTGGTCAGCCCGACTTTGGCCACGGGCATTAACGCGCTGGATCCGGCGAACAATCAACCGTATGTCAGTCAGTGGAGCCTGGATGTGCAACGCCGTCTGCCTTTCGACCTGGTGTTGTCAGCCGGATACGTGGGCAACAAAGGCACACACATTGACCAAACGGTTGAATTGAATGCGCCTGCGCCTTCAATTTTGGCGAACCCCGGAGGGCGGCGTCCGATTCGGACTTTTATTGATGGAGTGGGTGGTCCGTTGCGTCCATTGAACCGATTGCGCTGGCTGACTTCGGACGGCAATTCCTGGTATCACGCATTCCAGTTCAACGCGCAAAAACGATTCAGCAAAGGCTTCCAGATGAACGTGGCCTATACCTACAGCAAAGCCGAAGGCGAAGGGTACGGACGCAACGAAGCTGCTGGCGCACTGCCAAATTCATATCAAAACCCGAAAGATCGTGCGGCTGAAAAGACGCGCTACGGGTTCGACTTCCGGCACAGTTTGGTTGCGAATTATCTATATGAATTGCCGACGCTGGCGATTTTCAAAGACAATCCTGGCAAATACTTTTTTGGCGGCTGGCAGATGAATGGAATCATTCAATTGCGTTCGGGCCTGCCATTCACCGTTACCCAAACCAACACGATCAACACCCTCGAAGGTCACGTGCGCCCAGACCGTTTGAGCAGTGGAAAACTCGATAACCCGACAGTTGATAAATGGTACGACCCGGATGCTTTCCGTGTCGTCACCTGCGCTCAACCCGGTGAAACCACAGGGCCAAATGCAGCGGCAGGTATCGCCCGCAATCAGTATCTGGCGCAGTTCTGACATTATGGCAGTGCCGGGCAAGGCATTCTGGAAGGACCTGGATTCAAGAACGTGGATTTTTCGGTAATCAAGAACACGCAAGTGACTGAGAAGCTGAAAGTGCAATTCCGCGCAGAGATTTTCAACCTTTTCAACACTCCGCAATTCGGCATTCCGAATACAGGATTGAATGGGACTTTCTTGCCAACACTGGCGGGGGGCGCGTTCCCGACACAGGTGACCGCTTCGCGCACGCGCGGTCCCGGCTCGATTTCGAGCATTGTCGCGCCAATGCGGCAAATGCAGTTCGGATTGAAGTTGTTATTCTAATTTGCAAAACACTGCCGCAGATGAAAGCAGATTAGCGTTTATCTGCGCTCATCTGCGGCAGATCATGGTGGAGAGTATCTTGAGAAGAGTTGCCATTCCAATTTTCTTGCTGTGCCTGGTCGCCGCTGTTTTCTGGCCAACCGGTTCAGCAGCCAATATGACTGAAATCAAAATCCTGCGTCATCGCGAAGTTCCCATGCGCGATGGCGTCAAACTATATGCAGATGTGTATCTGCCGCGCGCCGAAGGTCGTTATCCCGTTCTGGTCGTCCGCACGCCGTACGGAGTCCAACGCGACGGCGTTCACGAAACGATGATCAAATTCGCTCAGCATGGATACGCAGTCGTGATGAACGATGTGCGGGGCCGTTACGAAAGCGAAGGGAAATGGGAACCGTTCCGCGACGAATCCAAAGACGGGTACGACACCATCCAGTGGGCGGCGAAACAAGCGTGGTCGAACGGCAAAGTCGCTACGCAAGGCGGTTCGTATTTGGGCCACGTGCAATGGGCTGCCGGAAAATTGCAGCCGCCGAATCTGGTGGCGATGTTTCCGGCGCTCGCTTCGACCAACATTTACCGCGACTGGATCACGCTAAACGGAGCATGGCGCCTGTCGTTTAATTACGGCTGGGGTGTAGTCCGAATGCCAAACCGCATCATGCTGCCGCAATTCTTTCACAGCGAAACGTATTCGCCGCCGGAACTGAAATACGAAACCATCCTGAAGCATTTGCCGCTGAAAGACGGCGATCTGGAAAGCGCAGGGTACGCCGTCCAGCATTATCGCGACTGGATTGCGCATCCGGATTACGACGCGTATTGGAAAGCGATCAGCGACGAAGAGAGTTTCAGCAAGTACAACGTGCCGGTTCACACCAGCGGCGGTTGGTTCGACATCTTTTTGCAAGGCACGATCAATGGCTTTGTCGGCGCTCGCAAACACGGAGCCAACGAAAAGACTCGTCGTGAATCGCGGATGATTATCGGTGCTTGGGGCCATGGCCCAACGCAAAAATATGGCGACGTAGATTTCGGCCCGGCCAACAATCGCATCCAGTTCGGGACGGAATTGAAGTGGTTCGATCATTACCTGCAAGGCAAAGACACTGGCATTGACCGCGAACCGCCGGTCGAAATCTTTTACATGGGGGTCAACCAGTGGCAACACGAACAGGATTGGCCGATCCCCGGAACCAAATTCACGCCGATGTACATTGCCAGCGGAGGTTCCGCTAACACTGCCAGCGGCAACGGCACGCTTAGTTTCAATCAACCGTCGGGTGCGGCAAACGACGGGTACAGCTACGATCCGAACGATCCTGTGCCGACGCTGGGAGGCAACAATTGCTGCGGAACGCCCACGCTGGCCGGGCCGAAAGATCAGCGCCCGCTCGCTACGCGCAAAGACATTTTGGCTTATACAAGTCAGCCGATGACCGAACCGCTGGCTATCGCAGGGCCTGTCAAAATGAAGCTCTTTGCCGCGACGGATGGGCCGGACACTGATTGGGTCGTCAAACTGATTGATGTTGCGCCTGACGGGTTTGCCTTCAACGTTTGCGAAGGCATCATGCGCGCGCGGTATCGCAATGGCGTAGACAAACCCGCACTTCTGAAAGCCGGTGAAATGTACGAATACGAGGTTGATCTGGTCGGCACGGCAAATGTGTTTCTGCCCGGCCATCGCATTCGGATAGACATCACCAGCAGTCATTTTCCGCAATTCGACCGCAACCCGAACACCGGCGAACCGTTTGGATCGTCGGCGAAAGTGCGCGTTGCCAAACAAACGATCTTTCATGCTGCCGGGCGCGCTTCGCACATTTTGTTGCCGGTCGTGCCTGTGCCGAACAAGAAATCTTCACAACTAAGGTAGGTATTCAAATGTCCACTCGTCGTAATTTTCTCCAAGCGATGTCCAGTCTGCCGTTGGTGGGTGGGTTCTTTGCCACAGAAGCAGCACCGAATGCTGAAGCCAACGCCGCTGCGCCCGCCAATGGCCGAGACTATTTCAAAGAACTCGGGGTGAAACCGTTCATCAACGCCGCCGGAACGTACACCGCGTTGACAGCTTCGTTGATGCATCCCGAAACGATGAATGCGATCAACTACGCCTCAAAGCATTTTGTGACGTTGAACGATTTGCACGATGCCGTCGGCAAACGCATTGCCTCGCTTGTTCACAGCGAAGCGGCTATGGTGAGTTCTGGCGCGGCTTCGGCGTTGACGCTGGCGACGGCAGCTTGTTTGACCGGCAAAGACCCGGAGCGAATTAAAAACCTGCCCAACCTGGCCGGAATGAAAAGCGAAGTGCTAATTCAGAAAACGCATCGAGTCGGTTATGACCACGCGATTCGCAATTGCGGCATCAAGCTGATCGAAGTCGAAACCGCCGCTGAACTGGAAAACGCCATCAACGACAAAACCGCGATGATGTTTTTCCTCAATGATGCCGATCCCAAGGGACAGATTAAGGCAGCGCAGTTTGTCGAAATCGCCAAAAAGCACAACATCCCAACGCTGATTGATTGCGCCGCCGACGTGCCGCCAACCGAAAACCTGTGGAAATTCACCAAGCTGGGTTTTGATCTTGTGGCTTTCTCTGGCGGGAAAGGCCTGCGCGGACCGCAAAGTTCCGGCATGTTGCTTGGCCGTCAGGCGTTGATCGAAGCCGCTCGCATGAATGCTTCACCCAACGGCGACACCATCGGTCGAGGAATGAAGGTCAACAAAGAAGAACTGATCGGAATGATGGCTGCGCTGGAAGTGTATTTGAAACGCGATGAAGCCGCCGAATGGAAAGAGTGGGAACGCCGCGCCAAACTGGTTATTGATAGCGTGACGGCGACCAGCAAAGCAACCAAGGGAGAAATTTACGTTCCGCCAGTCGCCAATCACGTGCCAACGGTTCGTATCCAATGGGAAAAGGCTTCGTTGAAACTACTGGCCGACGACGTTCGCAAACAGATGCGCGAAGGAACCCCTTCAATTGAAATTACGCCTGGTTCTTCGCCTGCCAAAGCGGAAACACAGGAATTTTCAGTCGGCGTCTGGCAGTTGCAACCGGGCGAAGCGGAAATCGTCGCCAAACGATTGCGCGAAGTTTTTAAGACGGCTGCTTAAGCCTGAAATAACGACGCCCACGCGGGCAGAATACATCTGCTGGCGTGGGCGTGAATGAACTGTAAATTGAAATGGATTCTCGGTTAGCGCCGTTCGTGTTCCAGGTGTAGATGCGTAAACGACAGCATCATCAGGTAGACGGCGCTAAACAGCAGTGTAAACAACCCGGCGAAGGCGAGAGTTTGCATATGCTCCATTGGGTGCAGCAGGCCGTCCAGCATTTCATTCAATAAACTGGTGGGTCGGAAAAAAGCATCCCAACTATTCCACCGCAGAAAGCGCCCGAAATAAACGCCGAATCCTGTCAGCATCAGCACTCCCACGACAAACAGCCAACTGGCAGCGCGGCCAATAATGCGTCGAACCAGTTCCTGCATCAGAAACAGCGAAACCAATCCCAGAAACGAACCCGTCCAGGCAAAAGAAACCAGGGTGATCAAGTCGTACCACAACGGAACATTTCCGCTCTGTTTCAGGTGAATGATGTCTGTAATCAAATACGGCGCATTGGGTAAAAACAGCAGCCACAGGAAAGCGAACCCGATAATCGGCAACCAGCGCAATCGCGTAGGCCAGTGATGCAGGTTATACGCCGCGAAAGCGCCAAGCACCGGCAGCCAAGCTAGAAACAGATTCCAGACCAGCCATTTCTGCGGTGGATTGTGGTAGTGCCAAGCCCGAAGCGCCAATAATCCCAAGCACAAAGCCGTGGCGAAGGAGAGTGACGCAAGCACGAAAAATTGTTTTTGGCATCTGGCGAATAAGGAAGCGACTTGGGTGCGTTGAATCATAAAAACCTCAACTAATAAGATGGAGGGCGCGCTGAGCTTAGCATACGGGCCGAAAGGTGGCGAAGTTTGCTGAATTGTTAATAGTGCGTTCTGAAGCTGAATGGTTTTAACTTCCCAGAAGTTCTGGCGGAACAACAGGGCAGTACCAGATTTCACTGACAAAAATATAAAAAAGTAGACGGAATTTTCAATCAGCGAAAATTCCGTCTACTTTTGTTTTGTTAGCGCGGCAGATTAAGCATTGCCTAGAAGCAAATCTCGGCCCGCCAACATTTGGTTAATTTCCAAACAGATTTGATTGTCAGTGGGTTTCGGGATCACTTTTGTTGCTCCTGCAATTTCTGCACGTAACTGCATGTTTTCCAGATAAGCAGTCATCGCGATAACCGGCAACCCAGCCATATCGTCCTGGCTTCGGATCCACTGGATTAATTCCACTCCATCCATATGCGGCATATTCAGATCTGTCACCACCGCATCCGGCTTATTAATGGATAATTCATCCAGCGCTTCCTCACCATCTTCAACTGCCGTGACTTCAAACCCATCAGCCCTTAAAAGATATGAGTATAGATCGCGTAAACCGGGGTTATCTTCAGCAAGCAAAATAGAACGATGTTGCATACAGTCCTCCCTTTCTCATCCAAGCCGTTATTACAGTGGATGAACGCATCCACTACACGTTGGCGAGTCAGTAACAAGCTACGCAAGTCTGTGGCCAAACCCAACCAAATCTAAAAATGCCGGTTGATTGATCCGGGGAAATCGAAAAATAGCATTAAATGAACGAAGCCCACTTCATTAGGAAGTGGGCTTCGTAGCTTCAGGATCATTATGATTTTGACGCACAGGTGTTTGAGGGCTACCTGATGGCAATTGTAACTTCGCGCGCAGAAATCCCATTGCGCGAAACCAACAGTGTATGATTGCCCGAAGTGATCGTCGCCGGAAACGTGATGTTGAATTGATTCAACCCAATAAAGCCAGGCGCTGGACCCGCGTAACTTACGGACACAGGCGCTCCGTCAATTGTTGCCGTGGTCGAACCAGCGGCGTTGCCATTCACATCAGTCACATCTGCTCCTACCCCAGTCCCGTACACTGCGATGATGTTTGGCTGGCCGTTGGTCTGTTTGGCATTGAACGGGCCGCCAGTGAACGTAAACGCATCCAGCGCGGCGGCAGCGCCGGTTCCGCTCTGGTTGGTGGTGAAAATGCCCGGAACTACCGGCGCGATTTGAAAAGCTCCGGCGCGAATCAACTGGCCATTGCTATAGACTTCGATCAGCGCCGTTGACGAATTCACCGCAGTTCCTGTCGTCGTCGCCGTGGTTCGCGGAACCTGAAAATTGATTTGTTCCGGCGAAACGAAAAACAATCCCGCGGGTGTTCCGTTAATGCGTACTTGAGTTCCAGCCAGCGTCGTCGGCAAAGGCTGCGATGAGGCAACGGCAATGGTGTTGCTAAAACCGGCACCGAATAAGGCGGAGATTTCTCCGGCTGCCAGCGTCGGTTTGAAGCTCGCCGCTGAGAGGGCAATGACTGTGCGGTCTATTGCCTGATTCGCTAAGCCCGTATTGATCAAAGCTTTCGCGTCGGTGGATTGTTTGAAGTAGCTTTCCCAGGCCAGACGATAGAGCGTGACTTTGTCCAGCGTGGCTTGCGAAGCCTGCGTCCCTTGCTGAACCAACAACACAACAGCAGCGCGGAAGTTTTTTGGCGCCGTCGCCGAACTTGGATTGCGATTCCCATTCGCCTGCAAAATTTGGTTCATGGTCACGGTTTGTCGAGTGCCGCTGACATTGACGTTTGGAAAGGGATTGGATTCACGCGTGCGCACGGTTCCCGATGGATTGGTGATGACAAAGGTGTCCGGCACCTCACTGGCCGGACGCAATCCCATCAGATAATGATCAAGCGGGGAAAAGCCATCAACCAGGTTGACTGAGGTGAACGATCCGTTCCCATTGTCTCGCCAGACGCTGCCTTCGGCAGAAGACGAACGCGGGGCAGCCGGGCTGCTCAGATTAGATTCGATGTTTAGGAAAAAACTCCAGTGAGCGTCGTCGCGCCCCAGCAGCAAGGCAGGGTCGCCGCCGGGGTAGCCCACGTATGCCAGCCACCGATGTCCCTGCTCCTGTCCCATAATCGAAAGCGCGTGATTGGCTCCCAGAAAGCGCGTGACTGGAGAAGGCGGATACGCCTGCGAAATGTTGCTCAGGTTCAAAATTCCCTGAATCCTTTGACTGCCGGTGGTCGCTGCTTCTGAAGACTGCCCGACGGGCTGGCCTATGCCAGCAGCGTCGTTGCGCAGCGGCAAATAAAACGCAAAGGCATCGCCCAAATCAAACTGAAAATCGGTGACCAGATAAACAAAATCGTAAACGTCGTTCCCCGGATGCGAAGCGTAAAACGCCTGCACTGCGCCAATCGTGTCCAGCTTGGAGCTGGTCGAAAAGACTTCGGCAATTGGCGTTGTGAAGGTTGTCGCTGGCGGATTGTTCAAATTTACTAGCGTCGGGATGGGGGAAGCGCCGCCGCCAGAAACTCCTGTCAGCGCCAGACTGGTCAATTGCGCCTGATCGTACGCAAAAACAATTCGCCCGTTGTTGAACAGCGTCACCTGAAACCGATGAATGCCGTTGTCGGTCGTTGGATCGTTCGGGAAATCGCGTATGTTGTTCCAGGTAATGACAACGCGGTCGCTGTCTTTGCGGATGTAAATGCCGTTTGCGCCCTGGGTTGAAGCCGCCCGCGCATCCAGGTCATGCCAGTACGGCGCAATGCGTGGCGCGCCGATTTGCAACTTGGACAATGATTCGCCGGAATCCGACGCTTCCAGGTCAAACGCCGCCTGTGTGATGCTGCCGGGGCGAAACGCCAGGAAGCCGTTGCTGGAAACGGCAACAGTTGTAAAGCTTGTGCCATAAAGACTGAAACTGAATCCCAGGTCCTGGTTGATGTACCCATCGTCGCCCGGTTCCGTTCCTTGTTTGGGATTGATGGCAGGCGTCGTCGTCAGATTCAGCTTCGTTCCGAAGTTTGTGTCGAAGCCCCCGTTGGATGTGGCAATGGTGTATCCCCCTCCGGAAGGCGTGCACTGGACTTGACGACCTGTCAGGTCAAACAGATTGGCCGGCGTGGCAATACGGCTGTCGGCTTGAATGACAGCAATGTCGTTGATGTCTTGGGCGGGAACTTCCGCTTCCAAACTGGCCAGGCCTTCGGTTTCCATCAACCGCTGCCGATTGGCCTGGTGCCAGACCCAGGCTTCGCGAATCCGCTCTTCGCGGCTCAATCCATGTTTCTTTCCTTCTTCGTCCTCGTGAAAACTCGCGGCTGAGAACTTTGCGACAGATCGCTTTTCGGATTCCGCCGACGAGAGCAAAATCAGCGACGCATAGAATAACATCAAGGCAAGCGCAGCGACAAACCATCGCCCTGCGCGAAGATTGCGAAAAAACATAGTACCTCCGAAATTTCAGTAGAGACGTTTTAAGGGGAAAACATCGGGCTAGAGCTGTTAGGAAAAGAGACTTTAATTAGCTTTTGGATTGTTGTTGTGAGCGCGGGCGTCTACCCTTCGCTTCAATTCTTTTTGGCTAAACTACTATTGTGTGTAGGGCGTAGGCAAAATCCCTGACGCCTCTGGCAAACTAAAGGAGATTGAGATGAATCGTCAAGTAACCAG
Organism: uncultured Heliomicrobium sp.; assembly: GCA_964639915.1. Classification (GTDB taxonomy): domain Bacteria; phylum Acidobacteriota; class Blastocatellia; order RBC074; family RBC074; genus RBC074. Next base: position 7,277 of record CAZXHW010000039.1, on the reverse strand, counting down.
ATTCTTTGCGTGTGTGCTAATCGTAGCAGCGGCTTTTACCGCACCGCAAAATTACTCTGCGAATGCCAGCCAGCAAGCTTCGCCGGCGTTCGACTTTCAGGCTGTAATGGTGCCGATGCGCGACGGCGTGAAGCTGAACACGCATATCTTCACGCCGAAAAATCAGACTTCGCCGTTGCCGATGATCCTGGAACGCACACCGTATCAAGCGGCAATGGGTCAGGGCTGGGCGCAGGGAAGCCGGTTCAAAGAATTGGTCGCTGATGGCTACATCTTTGTGTTTCAAGACATTCGAGGCCGGTTCAAATCCGAAGGCCAGTTTGTTATGCAGCGCGCTCCGGTGTCTGTGCTGAAAAATGATCCGAAGCTGATTGATGAAGTCACGGACGCTTATGACACGATTGAATGGCTAACCAAAAACGTCCCGAACAACAATGGCCGCGTAGGCATTACAGGCATTTCGTATCCGGGCTGGACGGCGATGATGGCAACGATTGCCCCGCATCCGGCGTTGCGCGCGGCTTCTCCGCAAGCGTCTCCGGCGGATATGTGGATGGGCGACGATTTTCATCACAACGGAGCCTTCCGGCTGAGCTACGGGTTTGAATACGCGACGATGATGGAAACCAATAAGGAACAGGCGCGATTTGAATTCGACAAGTACGACACGTACGAGTGGTACTTGAAGCTCGGCGCGCTGTCGAACGTCAACGAAAAATACTTGAAGGGCAAGATTCCTACCTGGAACGATTTTGTCGAACATCCCAACTACGACAAGTTTTGGCAGGAACAAGCCGCCGCAGGGTATTTGAAACAGGCGCGTGTGCCTACGCTGAACGTCGCCGGTTGGTGGGATCAGGAAGATTTTTACGGCCCGGTCAAAATTTACGAAGAGTTTGAAAAGAACGATCCTAACAAACAAAACTTCTTTGTCGGCGGTCCGTGGAATCACGGCGGCTGGGCGCGCAATGGCAGCAGCCTGGGCAAGATTCAATTTGGCGCGGATATTTCGCTGCAGTATCGCCAGCAAATCGAAGCTCCGTTTTTCGCGTTCTATTTGAAAGACAAAGGCTCGCAGACCTGGAAAGAAGCCAACGTCTTTGAAACCGGGTCAAACCAGTGGCGCAGTTACGATCAGTGGCCGCCGAGTTACAAAACTGAAACGCGCAAGCTGCATTTTCAAGCGAATGGCAAATTGTCGTTTGGCGCTCCGACGGATGTCAGTCGCCAAGCCGCCGACAGTTACGTTTCCGATCCGGCGAATCCGGTTCCGTATCGTCCGCGTCCAGTCGAAGCGACGTACGATCCGCGCGGTTCCGGCTGGGGAGCTTGGCTAGTTGGCGATCAACGTTTTGCGCAAGGGCGACCGGATGTTCTGGCTTGGGAAACTGATCCGCTGACCGAAGACATCACTATCAGCGGAAATGTCATCGGGCATTTATTCGCTTCGACAACTGGTTCGGACGCCGACTGGATTGTGAAGCTGATTGATGTGTACCCGGAAAATTACGCGGCTGACGTGAAGATGGGCGGTTATCAATTGATGGTTGCCAACGAAGTCTTTCGCGGGCGGTTCCATAAGAGTTTTGAAAAACCCGTCGCGCTGACGCCAAAAGCCGTCAACGAATTTGCCGTCAATATGCGGTATTGCAATCATCGCTTCCAGAAAGGCCACAAGATCATGGTGCAAGTGCAAAGCTCCTGGTTCCCGATCATTGACCGTAATCCGCAAAAATTCGTGCCGAACATTTTCAAAGCGACGGGTGCCGATTACATCAAAGCGACGCACAGCATTCACCGGTCAAAACAATTTCCCTCGCATGTCAGCGTGCCGGTCATCGTTCGTTTAGCCGGTTGACATTTAGCGTTTTGGTCGTGCCTTCGATGATGCTGGCGGGTTCTGGTAAGGCTTGATGTTTGATCGAATTGGTATCTACCGCCGGACTTTGTTCCGGCGGTAGAGCCGCAACGGGTTGAGTTTGTGGCATTGCGCGAAGTGTTGGGGAGTCTGTTTTGTCGAAGAAGAGTTTTCGGAATTCTGCCGACAGTCGCTGCCAGAACAGAATGATCAGAATGGAAACCGCCATTACCCCCAACGCGCCAAAACCTCCGGTCACCGTACCGACCAAAAGCGCGGCCAGTGAACTGGTGAACATCAGTGTTGCGCCGAGGCTCAAGCCTTTCTGGCGTGGAGACAGTTGAAAGAACAATTGCAGCAACGCAAAAAAGGCTGCGTTCAGCACGACCGAGCCTGGACCGAATGGCAGGTTGAAAAATCCTGCGCCAAGCAGTAATTTGATTGCTCCGACCAGCATCAGGCCAGCGCCGAGCGTGATGTCACGCTGGCGAATCGAGCCGGGTGGCAAGCCAGTCGCTAACAAATCCCTGACCGGATCAAGTGCACAACCACAGTGAGTGCAAAAACGTGTTTGTTCAGTTGGTGGTTGTTGTCCGCATTGTGGGCAGTGCATAAAACTCTCTGGAAAATGAATTGAACAGTTGCCAGGAGCGACTACGAAGCCGCTCCCGGTAGAGTTCACTTATTCGCCGGGGCTTTCGCGTTGCCGTACCGCAGCTTGACGCTGACCATCATCGGGTCTGTGGCTTTGGCGTCCGGACGGTAATAAAGCGTTTGTGGCGTCGGGCTTTCGGCTTTCAGTTGTTTGCCATTGGCTGCGCTGGCTTCTTTCTCTTCTTTCGTCCAGGTTTTGCCGACAGAGTTTTCCATCTCCAGTCGCCCAACCTGCGTCGCCCATTTCTTTTCCCACTCGGCGACTTCTGTGCGCGAAAGCTGAGAGGCATCTTCGCCGATTTTCACGCCTGGCAATGGTTCGGGAGTAATCAGCACGCTCAACGATTCGCCGACCAAATCGGCACGATCCGGATCAAGGTTGAAATAATTCGGGCTATCTTCTTGCGCAGGAATGTCCACGATGCGGCCGATTGTGACTTTGTTTTCGCCTCCGTGAAGCCGTGTGGTTGGAAAGATCAAAAACGGTTCGCCCACGGAACCATCAGCGTAAAGCTCCCGATTAATGACATACAGGTAACCAGTGCGCGCCGATTCGATGCTCAGCCGCACGCGCTGCCCAACGGCTAATGGCGTGTCCACTGAAATTCGCTCCGGAGTCCATTGCACAACCTTGGTTTCGTCTTTGTTGTGTTTGAACAACCGAACCTGTTTGTCATCTTTTGCGGTCGCAGGCCGCAACCGCCACAGCGTGATGCCCAGCACCGTGTCGCCGTTGACGCGGTCGGTAGAAATTTGCGGCGTGACAATACGATAGCGTTTGCGCGGAGCAGCCGGTTTGCCAGGCGCTGGTTTGGCTTTCGCTTTGAAAAATTCACTGTCCCAGAGCTTGCGCGTTTGCGCATCCTGGATTGCGGCAGCGGCGGAAGAAGCTCCGAAGGAGATGGCTGTTAGTAACGCAACGAATCGCAAAAGTGTAAAAGAATTCGATCTTGTGTTTGTCATTTGTCCTCTCTTGAATGAGGTTCAACAAGGCAGGGGATTGATGGAGTCAATTTACCGAAAGAACTTGATCGAGTAAGTGCCTGTCGCGGCAAGAACATCCAATTCGTGATGGTCTGAGGTCAGTAGCTCGCCGCCCAACCGCATCGTTAGTGTGATGGCGAAACAATCAGCCAGCGAAACGCGCCGATGAGTGGCTTTCAAACTGCCTGCTTGCTGCCAAAAAGCGATATCGAAATCTCGGTTTTCAACTACGCCAAGATTTCGAAGATCGCTAATGAGATTTACTGCCTGCGCTTCATTGCTACGCCGAATTGCATCGTAAAAGACTTCGCAGAGATTGATCGCGTGCGCGTAACATTCGTTTTGTGGGTCAGCAAGCAAACTGTCAACGACATCAGCGCCTATTTCGTCATTTGCTAATGCGATCATTGCGCTTGAATCCAGCACGTAGATCATTGCGGAGCCTCTTCGGGATGACGCGCCAGATAGCGAGCTTCTTCAAGTTCAACTTCCTGACGTTTGTTCGCCAGAAACTCGTCCACACTTGAAACACTACCGCGATACTTTCCTCGGAATGCGCGAATGCGTGTCCGGCGCTCCTGAGCGGAGAGTTGTTCAGGCACGGCAGATGACTGTGGCATCAATTCCTGAGCCAGTTCTTCAATTAAACGAGCGCGCTCGTTCGGAGTTAGCTGGCGAGCCTGAGCAAACACGGATTCAAAAGTGATTGCGGTCATATTGCCTCCTTATTCCATAGTGGCGAAGGCTTAAAGTAGCCAGCTTGACGAGGAAAAGCAACGCGATTTTACGGCTTCATCAGGTCAGCGTTCGCTTGCTGGATTTCATCGGGAAACGTCTTCAGCTTAGCGGCAATGCGCGCTTGCAGGTCTTTGATGATTTCTGGATGGCGTTCAGCCACGTTGTAACTTTCAGCCGCGTCGCCGGTCATATCGTAAAGCTCTGGCTTAGTCAGTTTGTTGTTTTTCTGCTGGCCAGAAGCTGCCGTGTAACGGGGAATGTTCCAGCGCGCAACGTGGATTTTCCATTGTCCCCAGCGCGCGGTTTGCAAATACGGCCCATCGAAAAACAGATACACATTATCCGGAGCTTTTTTGTCCAGACCCAGCAAAAACGCCAGCGCGTTGTTGCCATCCAGCGGAAGTTTGGAAGCGGTGGCAGGAGTCTTTTCTCCGGCAATCGCCAGCGCCGACTGAAAGAAATCAATGGTAGCCAGTGGTTCGTCGGAAATGGTTCTGGGTTTGATCTTGCCCGGCCAACGAGCGATGAGGGGAACGCGAACGCCTCCGTCATACGTCCAGCCTTTGCGCCCACGCAGCGGACCGGGGCTGCCTTCGTACCACGGGCCATTGTCGCTGGAAAAAATCACCAAGGTATCGCGCTCAAGCCCCAACCGTTTCAGCGCAGCCAGAACTTCACCGACGCTCCAATCCACTTCTTCGACTGCGTCGCCGTAAGCACCCGCTGCTGATTTGCCTTTGAACTTTTCAGAAGCGTATAGCGGGATGTGCGGCATGTTATGCGGCAGGTACAAAAAGAACGGTTTGCCTTTGGACTTTTCGATGAAGCTGACGGCTTCTTGCGTGTAGCGTTGCGTCAGCGTTTCCTGCTTGACCGGTTGTTCGATGATTTCCGTGCCGCGCCACAACATCGAAGGCTGCATGTCGTTGCTGTAGGGAATGCCGAAGTAATACTCGAAGCCGCGATCCGTCGGGCGATACGGAGCGGTAGTGCCCAAATGCCATTTGCCAATCGCTGCCGTCGCGTAACCACGCGCTTTCAGGGCTTCGGAAATCAGCGTTTCGTCGGTTGGGATACCGGTTTTGTCCTGAAACGTCAGTACGTTCGACAAATGCATTTGCTGAATGCCCATCCGCGCCGCATACCGCCCGGTCATCAGGGCCGCTCGCGAAGGCGTGCAAACGGGCGCGACTGAATAAAAGTTCGTCAGCCGCAATCCTTCTGCCGCCATGCGGTCCAGGTTCGGCGTTTTGATCGCCTGTGCGCCGAAGCAACTTAAATCGCCGTAGCCCAAATCATCGGCGTAAATGAAGATGATGTTGGGTTGGCGTTGCGCGGAAGTTTTCGGCATCGTCGAAATCACCGCGATTATGCATAGGCAGAACAGCAACGGCTTCGTGGCATTTAGCGAAATACGTTTGAGCGAAAGAGGTGACACGTGAATCGTCCTTTTGTCCAAAAATTAGACTGCTCAGGTTTGAAGTTGTGGTTAAGTGGGCGCGATACTACAGCCGCTCGCATAGTCGAGCAAGAAGTCGAAACGCGATGATCGAAGAAGTCCAAGCCAAATCCATACTCAATCCGACAGGCGGGTTTCTGTCCACGTACACGCATTCGCTGAATGCATATCAGGGCTGTGCGTTCGGCAAAAATTCCTGTCCATATTGTTACGTCCGGGCCATGCCGGTGCAGCGATTTTCCGGCAAACCGTGGGGCGATTGGGTGAAAGCCAAAATGAATGCGCCGGAATTGCTGGAACGGGAATTGGAGAAAGCCAAACGCAAAGGCGAATTTGGCAGCTTGCGGATCTTTATGAGCACGGCGACCGATCCATATCAAGGCGCAGAAAGCCGGTTAAGACTCACGCGCAGTTTGCTGGAAGTATTTGCCGATGCAGGAGATTTCGGTTTGTTGGTGGTGCAAACCCGCTCGCCGCTGGTGGAACGCGACGCGGATTTGCTGGCGAAACTTGGCCAGCGCGCTTGGGTAAGCTTCACAATTGAAACCAATCGCGATGATGTTCGGCGGCAAATCACCCCTGCTTCGCCAAGCATCGAGCGGCGATTGCTGACGCTCGAAAGAATGAAGCTGGCCGGGATCAGGGTTCAGGCGGCGATCAGTCCGGTGCTGCCTTGCGATGCTGCGGAATTCGCTGAATTGATTGCGTCGCGTGCCACGCGTACAGTCGTTGATACCCTGATCCACGGCGACGGCGCTGGCGGACGACGTAGCAGCGAACTTGGGATGCCGCAACTTTTACGCTCGCTCGGGTATGAAAAGTGGCTGGAAGAAGACGCGCATATTCCACTGCTGGAAGCCTTGCGAGAGCGAATGGGCATTGAGCGGGTTGGGTTCAGCCAGCAGGGATTTAATCTGCTTTGAGCTTCTGGTAAAGCCATTTGTCAGGTTTGCGCGCCATTTGGGCTGTCAAAAAAGCCCTTGCCAAATCCTTTGGGGCAGGTAAGATGCCCGCGATGGAAAATCCCAATCTCAAATTATCAGCACGAAAAGGAAAGCTTCTCGGAAAGTTTCGGCCCAAGTGTCTGCTGATTTTGAGCGAGATCAAGTTTCCAGCCTTGCCTGCTCGCTAGCATCAACGGTGAATGCGTCTCCACGGTAGTTTCGGTTTGCGCAGTCGGTAGTTAGAGAGAAGGTAGTTTTGCAATTTCAGAAGCAGCTCGGTTCGTTGTCTGTTGGTTCTTTTGCTCTCTCAGTCACGATTGCGTAAGTTGGAGACCGTTTCCGCCCGCCAGTGCCTGCTTCCCCAGTACTTCAGAGGAAAAAATTATGTCAGTTCGTTTGTACGTTGGTAACCTGCCTTTCACCGTGACAGAGCAGGATTTAGAAGAGATTTTCGCTCAGGTCGGCACGGTCGAAGCCTCTAACATCGTGACGGACCGTGATACCGGTCGTTCGCGCGGTTTCGCGTTTGTCCAAATGGATACCCAGGAAGCCGCCGATGCGGCAATTCAGAATTTCAATGGCCGTGAACTTGAAGGCCGCACCTTGACTGTCAACGAAGCTCGTCCGCGCGAATCGCGTG
>CAZXHW010000038.1:0-18676 GCA_964639915.1 uncultured Heliomicrobium sp. | reverse complement strand
GCACCCGTTTGCCGCGCGGATTAGTGTCTGATTGCAATGGATAAGGCATGGTTTGGACTATAGCGACCGCTTGCGAACCGTGTCAAGAATGGCTTCAAAACGGCAGTGTCCTAATCTTGTGTTGCCGCGCACCAGTCACTTGCCGTTTTCGACATGCGCCTTTATTTCTGAGTACGCCGTATGGATGAGTCTGCTAAGCGCTGCGGTGCTTGTAGCGGCTCCCGGTTTCAGTTTCACATGGCGCATGGATTTGCCATTGCCCTGCAACAAGCCAGCCGGATCAGAAAGCGATGCGCCGTGAAAGAACCCCACGTTGACATGCGAGGTGAATACATTGACATAGCCGAAGGGTGCATCTCCCAAACATGCAACCGGACAGCCGTCATGGAAAAGCTCCCGGACTTCGTCCCCGCACTTTCGCATCACCTCGAACCACTGATGCGCGATGGCTCCCAATTCACCTGTCTGCTCTTTCAACCAGGCATCAATGGCGGGATCCCGCTTGACAGCCCCAGTGAATCGCAGCAATTCCGTTCTCATCGTCGCTCCTCTTCTTCTTGTCTTCACCTTGCGCCAGCCGATGAACGCCCATCTTACGGATTGGCAACCTTTGCAATCGTCTCCGATTTAGCTGTCGCAGAATCTGGCAACTCCAAATCGTGATGGGTTACATACTGGACTGATATTGGTTGATTGTCTTTGACTTCGGCGCGCACCAGAACCTGAAAATAAGGGGGATGTGTGCTGCCTTTTGTATGCGGGCATTGCCGAAGCTGGTCGTTCAATTGGCGCAAATGCTCCGGTTGGGTGACATATTCAGCGGCGGCTAGTGTCGCCCAGGTATTGCTTCCGCTCAGCATCAGAATGCGACGCTGTTCGGCTTTTCCGGGCCAAAGCGTAATCACAGCGTAATTGGGAGCAGAACTGTCCTGCTCGCCATAAACCTTCTCTTCCCCGCGCTGAGGACGGCGATTAACGACTTTGCCGCTGACTCCGTCGGGACTGATGGCAAAATCATTCGGATAGTTCAACTCATCGGCCAAGGTGTGAAAGCGCATTGAAGAAAGAAAGATCAAATTGGAATTTTTCACCTCCTGCCAACCCACCAGACGGCTGCGCGCAACCTGTAACTCTTGCGACTGTTGCCAGAAAAATTGGGACAGGGTGTGAATGCCGTGCGCTTCCCCAACACCTGTATAAACTTCAACCGGGTTCAGGATTCCATTGAATGTCTTCTGAAAAGTTTGCAGCCTAGTGCCGACATTTGTTCCCACCTCCAACGGGGAATTGACCCGCACGTCCCGTAGAAACAATCCATCGCTGACAAAAAACTGCGGTGTGCCATAAGCCAGCACCGTGCTGACGCCAGGTTCAAAAAACTTTCCCCATAAAGTTTGATAAGCCGGATCAAGCCGTCGTGCCAATTCGGTTGAAGCAGCGACAGGCGTAGTTCCCGTCTGAGTCTGCATCCGCTGAAAGGCGATCGTCGCCAAAATTCCGATGGCAAATGCGGCGGCCACAGGCCACCAAGTTGGCCAGGCAGCACGGCGAAGAGGCAAAGCCGGAGCCAGCTCAGTAGTTTTGCCGACCTCTATCTCAATAGGCGCAACTTCGGCCATAGCCATTTCGACCAGGGCAGCCTGGCAGCGCTGGAATAAAGGAACGTAGCTGCCTTTGGGCAATTCAATCCGGATTTCACTTGCCGTGCCATCTTCCTGGTAGAAGCTGGCCAACTTCTTGCGAAGTTGAGCGGCCTGGACACGAACGACAGCATCCGTCCTGGGATCAAACTCTTGGCCACGCTGAAAGACCTCGACGCCGATGGTGTATTCCTTCAGTTCACCCTCTTCGCCAACCAATTTCTTGGTCACCACATGGCGCAAAAACTTTTCCAAACTCCGGGCTTGGCGAAAATGTTTGCTGCAAAAAATCACTTCCAGATGCTGTTGAATCTGTTCGGCGCTAATTTCGTTCTGATTGGACTCCAGTTGATTTGTTTTTTCGGTGTCGCTCATTTCGTACCTCTTCGTGACCGTAATCCCTGTAATTAAACGGGATCCACCGTTTCTTAACGGTTAATGCACCCCGATAACCTTGTTTATCGGCTGGCAGGCGCTGTAGAAAGCTCGACATTACTCGAACAGTCTTAATCAGGACTTCTTTATAGGAGCCGTAAGTAGGCACGTCAAGAACGGCTAAAGACTGACGAAAACGCTTTGCTGGGAATCCAATCTGTTCAGGTCAAAATCTATCTCTAATTTCCGGAGGTCTTATGTCCAAGATTCGACTAAGCGCGTTTGCGTCACTGACCGCCCTCTGTCTGGCAGTGCTGCTCTGCTCATCAATTAGCGCACAAACCATCACCGCTACGCTCAATGGAACAATCACTGACGAAACGGGTGCGGTAGTGCTAAATGCGAAAGTCACCGTCACCGCCGCTGGCACTGGCCAGGCCAAAACCGTGACAACTGACAGTGAAGGACGATATTCCGTGCCGTTTTTACAACCGGGCGGGTATAGCGTCACGGTGGAAGCGCAAGGCTTTGCGAAATCCATCCGCTCCGGTTTGAATCTGGAAGTCGCCCAAACCGCCACGCTCGACCTGAAACTAAAAATTGGAAGCACAACCGATACAGTTGACATCACCAGCGATGCTCCCTTGCTGACGACGGAGACCTCCGCGCTGGAATCCACGATTGAAAATAAACTGATCGAAGACCTTCCGTCGGCTCAGCGCAGCACGCTGGCCTTTATCAACATGACGCCGGGTGTAATTGACGCAGGCTTTGCGCTGGCGCAAGGCGAAAACCTGAACACGAACGGCAATGCACAGGGGCCAATCGGAAGCCCCGGCAACCGCAACTTTTTTGACGCCAGCTTTACGGTTGGCGGCGGTCAAAACTCGACCAACGACGTGTTGCTGGACGGCGTGTCGAACACCATCGGCGATTTCAACGGTGTCGCTGTCAATCCGCCCCCGGATTCGGTTCGCGAATTCAAGGTTTTTTCTGGCGCGTTTTCGGCTGAGTACGGACGTTCGGGCGGCGGCGTAGTCAATATGATCACCAAAGCCGGAACCAAGAAGTTCCACGGTGCGCTGTACGAATATTTTCAAAACGGCGGCCTGAACGCCAACGGCTACCAGCGCAACCGCAGCGGCCAACTGGCCAACGGCACTGACGTGCTGCCGCGCATTCCCATAAAGCGCAATCAGTTCGGAGCAGCCATTGGCGGCCCGATTTGGTTGCCGAAAAAGATTTTCGGCCCATTGGGTTACGACAATCCTGAAAAGACATTTTTCTTCTTCAACTATGAAGGTCGCCGTGAACAAAATCCGTTTTCGCGTCAGTTGACGATGCCTACGGCCAAAATGCGCGCAGGCGATTTTTCCGAATTGCTGACAGGCGCAACACGCGCCGGACAAACAGAGGTAGACGGCACAACACCTTCGCTTTTCGGACAGCTTTACAATCCATACGGAGCCTTAGTGAACAGCAAACGTCAGGCATTCGCGGGCAATCGGTTGGATAGATTGCCGGTTTGTGCGGGCAGCGTTCGCACAGGAGCCTGCCTGGATCCTGTAGCGCTAGAAATTCTGAAGTACTTGCCGCTGCCGAATCAGCCTGGACTGGCTGACAACTATGTCGTTTCGGACCTCGCCAAATTTACCCGCGACCTGTATGCAATTCGCGTGGATCAAACTGTGTCTGAAAAACATAGCTTCTTCGGGCGTTATAGCCGGGAAAACCGCTTCACAGGCGAACCGACTTTCCTGGGCACGGTAGCGACCAATTCGCGCGTTGTGGTGGACAACTTTCATAACTTCACGTTCAACGATGTGTATTCGATCACGCCAACCATTATCAACAATGCGCGTTACGGCTACACGCGGGCACGCGCGCACCAAACGCCGATCAGCGAAGGTTTCGATCCGGGATTGCTGGGGTTTCCCTCTTACATCCTGAATACGTCGCCAATCGGCACGTTCCCGATTTTGAGTTTTGAAGCCGGAGCGCAAGGACAAGGCCGTCCCAGCGAAATTACCGCCGGTCAAATTGGTGGAAGCGGAAACAACCAACCGCGCGACACTCAAACTGTGGCCGATTCCGTAACCTGGCTGAAAAATGCGCACACACTGAAATTCGGCGCTGAATATCGCCTGATTCGATTCTTCGCGTTTCAATTCAACAATCCGGCGGGAACCTACAGCTTTGCGCGCAGCCAGACGCGCGGGCCAAACCCGAACGTCACGCCGACGAACATTCTTGAAACCGGCTCTTCGTTCGCGTCTTTCTTGCTAGGCATTCCGTCCGGCGGTTCCAAGGAACAGGTCACGCCGATCACGGTTTACCATCATTATTACGCTGGCTTCGCCCAGGACGACTGGAAAGCCACGCGCAACCTGACGCTGAATTTGGGTCTGCGATGGGATTACGAAACTGGCACAGCGGAAACGCACGGATTGATCAGCAACTTTGATCCCGACGCGGCTTCGCATCTAAAAGGCTTGGTTACCGCGCCAGCCGACCCAATCGTTCGCGCCTTGCGACCGAATTTCACAGACTTGCGCGGCTTAATCAGCTTCCCTGATGGCCCGCAAACGGAATATCCGAAAAAGCGTTTTGCGCCGCGCATCGGTTTGGCGTATCGGCTGGGAGAAAAAACTGTGCTGCGCGGAGGTTATGGCGTTTTCTTTGTGCCTTATTCGGTCGAGCAAACTTCGGCCATTGGCAACGTCTTTTCTGTCAGCATGACGCAAGCTTTTGATAACGGGCAGGTTCGTCAGCCAGGTACGGCGGCGGCACCGACCCTGTTTTTAAGCAATCCATATCCGAATGGCATTACTGCCCCTCCAGGCCGCGCGCTGGGGCCAGACACGCAAATTGGTCAAAGTCCTGTGCTGGTGGAACCGTTCCGCAAGAACGCTTACCTGCAACAATGGAACTTCGTCGTTTCGCGCCAACTAGCCAAGAGCCTGGTGCTCGACGTTGCGTATTCGGGTAGCCATGGCGTCCGGTTGCCGTATCGAACGCTCAACATCAACCAGATCCCCAGCGAGTATTTGGATTACGCCAAGGCGCACTTTCCCGAAGCGCGCGATTTCAACGGCCAACAGGCGACGAGCGTTTCCCAATTTTTCAACCAGTCGGTTGCGAATCCATTTTTCGGATTGATCACCAATCCGAATTCCGCGTTGCGCACCGCAACCGTGACGCGCGCGCAATTGCTGAAACAATATCCACAATACGACAACCCTTCGATCTTCAATGGGCATTTCGGTGCCAGTAAATACAATTCACTTCAAGTGAAGTTGGAAAAGCGCTTTAGCGGCGGGCTGTCGGCGAATGCCAGTTATGTTTGGGGCAAGCTGATTGACATCGGGCGCAACGGCAACAACAACAGCGGCACGGCGACCAGTGTTGAAGACGCGTTCGATCTGGCGGGCGAATATTCGATTTCCAGTCTGGACGTCCCGCATCGGTTTGTTGCCAGCTTCAGTTACGAATTGCCGTTCGGCAAAAACAAACACTTTGGCAAAAGCTGGAACGGCTTGGTCAACGCGCTGGGGGGTGGCTGGCAGGTCAGCGGCACGGCAACGCGCCAATCTGGTTCGCCGCTTTCGATCTCTGCCGCAGGCATTGGCCTAAGCTTTGCGACGCGCCGTCCGGACCGGTTGGCTGGTGACGGCAGTTTTGATGATGCCCGCGACCGCGCACGCGCTGGCCAGACCTGGTTCAACACGGCTGTGTTTGCGCAACCGGCAGACTTCACGCTTGGAACCGCTGCCCGTAACTACAGCGACGTTCGCCGCGACGGGTACCGCAACATGGATTTGTCCGTGCTGAAAAACTTCGTTTGGGGTGAAGGCCGCCAGAAGATTCAGTTCCGCGGCGAATTCATCAACGCTTTCAACATCGTCGTTTTCGGCACGCCCGGAACCGCCGTCAATGATCCGGCGAACTTTGGCATTGTCCGCACACAGGGCAATCAGCCGCGCCTGATTCAGTTGGTGCTGCGGTATACGTTCTAGCTAAATTCATAGACGCCCCGTACGGAATAAAACCGAGCTTTACTCCGTACCGGGCACTACTATGTTTCGGTGTTCACTTCTTTCCTTTTCAATCATTCATAACCAGAGAGAATCATGATTCGCAGACTTCTAGCTCTTTTCTGCATTCTTGTCCTGACGGCAGGCGCGCAATCGGTCAATAAACCAACTGGCAGCTACGATCTGGTGATTTACGGAGGCACGGCAGCAGCGGTGACAGCAGCAGTGCAAGCCAAACAGATGGGTAAAACCGTCATCATTGTTTCGCCTGACAAACATTTGGGCGGATTGTCCAGCGGCGGCCTTGGTTTTACAGACACCGGCAACAAAGCTGTCATTGGTGGATTGGCGCGCGAGTTTTATCACCGCGTTTTCCAGCATTATGAAAAAGCCGAAGCATGGCGTTGGGAACGCCGCGACCAGTTTGGCAACAAAGGCCAGGGCACGGTTGCGCTAGATGGCGAAAACCGCACGATGTGGATTTTCGAGCCGCACGTTGCCGAGCAGGTCTTTGAAGATTTCATCAAAGAACATCAAATTCCTGTTGTCCGTAATGAATGGCTGAACCGCAAAACCGGCGTCAAAAAATCCGGCGCGAACATTGTTTCGATCAAAACCTTGAGCGGGAAAACGTACACCGGAAAGATGTTCATTGACGCTACCTACGAAGGCGACTTGATGGCCGCCGCTGGCGTCAGCTATCACGTGGGCCGCGAAGCAAAAGCCACGTACAATGAAGAATGGAATGGCGTGCAAACCGGCGTGTTGCATCACCGGCATCATTTCGGCGCAGTCAAAGAAAAAATCAGCCCGTATTGGAAACCGGGCGATCCAACAAGCGGCGTGCTGCCGCGCATTTCAACAGAATCGCCTGGCGAATACGGCGCAGCCGACAAAAAGCTGCAAGCGTATTGCTTCCGCATGTGTTTGACCGACACGGCGGAAAACCGGGTTCCCTTCCCCAAACCTGCCGGGTACGATCCGAAGCAATACGAATTGTTGCTGCGCGTTTTTCTGGCTGGTTGGCGCGAAACCTTTCAGAAGTTTGATCGCATTCCCAACGGCAAAACCGACACCAACAATCACGGCCCATTCAGCACGGACAACATCGGATACAACTACGATTACCCTGAAGCGACCTACGAACGCAGACAAGCAATCATCCGCGAACACGAGCAATACCAAAAAGGTTTGCTCTATTTCATCGCCAACGATCCTCGTGTGCCCAAAGACGTGCAGGACGCGTTTCGCAAATGGGGATTGGCGCGCGATGAATTCAAGGACAACGGCAACTGGCCGCATCAGATTTACGTCCGCGAAGCCCGGCGAATGATTGGCGCTTATGTAATGACGGAAAACGAATTGCTGAAAAAACGGGCCACTCCGGATTCGGTGGGAATGGGTTCATACGGCATAGATTCGCACAATATCCAGCGCTACATTATTGGTACGGGCAAAGACGCTTATGTCCAAAACGAAGGCGACATTGGCGTTTCCACCAATGGCCCGTACCAGATTGCCTACGGCTCGCTGGTTTCGAAAAAAGGCCAGGCCGACAATCTGTTTGTTCCCGTCGCGCTTTCCAGTTCGCACATTGCTTACGGCAGCATTCGCATGGAACCCGTGTTTATGATTCTGGGCCAGTCCGCCGCGACGGCTGCGGTATTGGCGATTGATGGCAAGCTGGCTGTGCAAGACGTGCCGTACGCAAAGCTGCGCGAGCGATTATTACAAGACAAACAAGTTCTGGTTTACCAATAACTCACAAGGCGGTGGGCATCTTTCCGCTTCGCATTGCATTACGGGCGAAACGGGGCTTTGTTTAATCGTCTGGCTTTTTCCTGTTGGACGCGGTTTTCGTCGTCTTGCTTCTTTTTACGGGCGCTCTCTCTTTGAGGCCCTTCGACGCTATCCAATCGGATGGCTTCAACAATGGCCGCCTGGGCGAGAGTATTGAGTCGTTTCGAATACCCAACCAAACCAAACGTAGATTGCGTTGAAGATTGAAACAGGTTGTAGGAATACTGCGCATCTTCCCATTGTGCGATTACTTTCTCGTTCTGGTTTGAATAGAATTTTTCCCCGTCGCCAAATAACTGGGTCGAAGAAAGCGTAATTTCAAGCGTGGGCTTGGACGCCATACCGTATTTCGCCGAAATTGCTGCAATCAGGTCTTCGGCGGTCATTCCTTCAACCCGCTCACGGTTGTACAGAACCACCAACCGGAAAAGCTCTCCGTTGTAAAAACTGAACTGGATATCTTTGACAGATTCGGACTGTGGCGCAGAGTGGGAAAAACTCAATGCCTCCCACACTAATTCCTGAATCATTGCCGGACGAGCATGGGTAACTTTCGCGTCCGATGCTTTCACACGCGCGAGTTTTGCCACCGCAGGCAATCCCATGCCGAACTGGTATTCTCTATACCGAGAAAAATCTTGCGTCTGAGTTGAAGGCAATGTCACTAGACCTCCTAAAATTATAATTGCGATGATACTTGTGTTAATCACTTTGCTCTCCTTGTTGGGAACCATATAGGACAATTTCAAAGCCAGCCGCGTCTGTCTTCTGGCCGCCAGTCAATTGCCGCAAACGGCTTGTAACGGTCCGATCCGAATTCGCCGCCAGAGGTTCCACCACCTTGCTATCCAGAGGTTTTCGCAATTCCTGAATGCGTTTTCGTTTCGTCTTGCGCTTCTTTTCTTCGCGATTGTGTTTGGCTCTATCGCCGTCTCTTTTTGACATAACGATCTAACGAAAGTCTGCCGTTAGAATGCAGCCGGCAGTCACCTTCCTTCGCGAACTTTTAGTCTTCAAATAGCTGAATGCTTTTTTGTATGTGACGGGAATGGGCGGAAACACTGATATAAGGCATTCCCAAAGACCGTTTCGTCATCACCTGAGTAATTTCCAGGCAGTTAAAGTTTTTCGATTTCAATTTTGCGAGAACCTGTTTGATTGCTTTGCGAGTTGTTTTCCTTTCGTCGCTGCCGAAAGCGCTGGTTTCTATCGCGCCTGCGATGTAGAAAAAATTCCAACCGGCCTGGCTGATGATCTGATTAAAAACACTGAGATCAAAGTTTTTGACCCACCTCCAACCGTACGCATACGGCTCAGTTTCTATCCTCATGGATTCCGGCAAGATGGCTCGGTCAGCGATCAACAGAGCTCCTGATTTGATTGTTCCTTCCATAATCTCTTCCCTTAAGGTTTTTGCGCAGCCTGACAGTTAGGCTTATCTTCCGGCATCAATCTGTGATTGATATACGCGTCGGATATGCGGTTCCAGCTCAGCCGGATTTTCTGAAACCATTCGTTCCATTTTCTGCCGTGTCGTTTCCCGGACGCGTCCGAAATCGCGCGCCTGGCCAGTTATCATGACTTCGGACATTCCCTGATTCCTGAGATCATCCAACTGTTCCCGTTTAAAATTTAATTTGAATCGCGCCCACTCCAATTTTCCGGCAGCGCCAAACGCCAAGACCCTGCCGAGCTTCTGCACAAAAACAGGGGAACGCAGATTCTCTCGCTCCATTTCAGCCAGAGATGCCTCCAATACATTGATTTCAGCCTTCAATCTTTCAGCTTCAGGCGGAGCCTTGAGGCGATTTCGTTCCGCGAGTTCATTGGACATATTGCACGCTCCCATTCGATTAACCAGTATCAAGCTATTGTTTGCAGACACCTTACGCAGTTTCTTTTTTAGAGTTGAACGGTATGTTCGGCGAAGCCGGGGCACATTGCTGTCCAATATTGAACAGGTTCGATCCGTACAGTTGAAAGCAGGTGCCGAGGTTTTTTCTTTACCCAGGGTTCAATCGCTGTGTTCCAGCCAACATAGCAATTCGCTCAGACTAGCGGTTGCCAATCCAATGCTGGTATCCGCTGCGCCGTAATACATGTGAAGCGTGTCGCCGTCCGGGGCAATCGTGTATCCACAAGGAAAAACAACATTGCCCACATCTCCGTGTTGCTCATAGGGTTCCATCGGGCCAAATACCCATTCACTGCCGCGCTTCAGGCACTGTTCAGGACTGTGCAAATCAAACAGAGCCAGGCCGAGCCTGTAAATACATCCAGCCGCCGTATGCTTTACACCGTGATAAATCACCAGCCAGCCTTGCGGCGTTTCGATGGGAGGAGGCGAAAGACCAATCTTATTGGCATCCCACCACGAACCGCGCCGCGCCTCCATCATCAGCTTATGGCTGCCCCAATGGTGTAAGTCAGGCGAATAGCTGATCCACATATGCGCGCGCGGCCCGCTGACCGGGCGATGAATCAACGCCCAATTGCCGCCAATGCGATGAGGCAACAGCGCGGCGTCTTTATCCTCCGGTGGCATAATCACCCCGCAGCGCTCAAATTCACGAAAGTCTTCTGTGAAGGCGAGCGCCACTCCGGGACCTTCGCGCGAATACGCTGTGTAGACAATGGCGTATTTGTTCAATTCCGGCACAAAGGTAATGCGTGGGTCTTCGATGCCCCACAGTTCTTCGGGGTGTTTGTCCGGCTCTGCCTGCAGCGTGGGCTGCGGATCAATCTGCCAGTTATCCACGCCGTTCGCAGAGCGAGCAACTGAAAAGTGGGAATGTCCGCGCCTGTCTTCCACGCGGCATAGCAACAAGGTCGTGCCATCGGGCAGAAGTGTGGCAGCGGGGTTAAAGACGCTGTTAATCGAATAAGGCCAATCGGCGGCGGTCAAAATGGGATTTAGTTTATGACGGCGAAAGAGTTCAGGATGTTGATTGGTCATTTAGTTTCTGTCTTCAAAGAATGAAGCCCGTTTTCAGCCAGGCGTAATTCCAACAAGGATTGCAAAAATGCCAACGTAGATTCCGCGCCCTGATTTTCGTTTGGGCGGTCGGGATGCAAACCATCGCGACATCCGCCGGTCGTTGGGTCGTAGATAGGACGGTTCAGGTCGTTGCGGCCGAGGAACCATTCGAAAGCGCGGCGAGATTCTTTGTGCCAGCGTTTGTCGCCTGTAATCCGGTAGGCCTCCAGACAGGCCGAGACGGTTACTTGCGCTTCGACTGGTTGTTGATCGAAACGGGCGCGCTCGGCGTTACGCGGGTAAAATCCATTGGAGCCGATTGGCACAAAATGTCCGCCTTCAGGCTCAGATCGCTGCAAGCCCACCAGCCAGTTGAGCGATTCCAGCCCGGCTTCAGTCATTTCCTCATTGGGGATGGATTGGCCGCACATCATCAAAGCTTGCGGCAGAATGGCATTGCAATAAGTCAGCTTTGCTTCAAACCCGTACCAATCATTCGCACGATTCTTTTTGTATAACGCCAGTAACCGGGCAGCTAAATCCTCCAATACCTGACTAGCCTTGCGATCCCCTGCATACCGCTTTAGATATTCGTGGATGCCAATCAGCGCAAAGGCCCACGCCCGTGGACTGCGCGTGGCAAGAATGGCTGGCAACGCCTGTTCAAAAATCCAACCGGCCATGCTTTGCAGTCCGGGGATGTTCGAACGGCCCAGAACAGTCCCCAATGCCAACAAGGTGCGGCCATGACTGTCTTCTGATCCACTCTCTTCCAGCCAATTCCGCTGATAGCCCATAAAATTGCGAAAGCGCCCGGTTTCAGGATTGAAGGAGTACCAGACAAAAGCCATATAACGGGTCGCCAGTTCTTGCGCCTCGCCGTTGACGGCTTCTTCCAATAAAGTGCTTACCAGCAAGGCCCGGGCGTTGTCATCAACGGTGTAGCCTTCGTGGTAGTTGGGCACGGTAAAAATGGAGTGCTGAAACATGCCGGTGTCGTCCGTCATGCGGCGCAGGTGATCCAGTTTAAGCGTAGGCAATTCGCCGGGGCGTTTATCTAGTGGCTTCACCGCCAGACTCGGCTGGGTGTAATGACGTCGTTCGGCGCGGGCGCGTTCAAAACTTTCCATATAGCGGCGCGCCACCTGCGGCCAGATCATCTCCCGTCCAAACATATAAGCGCGCTTGCGCATGGCGTGACGCTTGGCTTCGTTGTCGAGCAGGTCAATCACCTGGTCGGCAAGCGCCGCCGGATCGCGAAACGGCACCAGGACTCCCCGCTCTTCGGCCAGCATCTCTTCGGCATACCAATATGGCGTCGAAATGACGGCCTTGCCCGCTCCAACGGTGTAAGCCAATGTGCCCGAAGTTATCTGCGCTTCGGTTAAATAAGGTGTGATGTAAATATCGGCTGCGCCAATGAACTGCACCAGTTCGTCCAAACTGACAAAACGGTTGTAGAAGATCACGTTTCCTTCGACGCCTTTTTCTTGCGCCAGCCATTGCAAAGAAAGCCGATAGGTTTCGCCTTCATGCCGCAACACGTGAGGATGCGTTGCCCCAACGACGATATAAACGACGTCCGGATGGCGCTCCAAAATTGCGGGCAGCGCGCTGATCACTGTTTCAATGCCCTTATTGGCGGACAGCAAGCCAAAGCTAAGCAGAACGATTTTGCCTTCGACGCCAAAAAGGTCCTTGTGAAAGCTGGGGTCTACGAAGGGCAAATCAGGAATGCCGTGCGGAATGAAATCAATCTTTTCCGCAGGCACGTGGTAAATGTCTTTCAGGAAATCTGCGCCGCGCTCGCTCATGACAACCAAGCGGTCCGACAAGCCTGCGACTTGCTCCAATACGCGCCGCTGATCCGGGTCCGGATCGCGCAGAATGGTGTGGAGCGTGGTGACGATCGGCATGTTCAATTCGTTCAGCAGCGCCAGCACATGACTGCCTGCGCGCCCGCCAAAAATGCCGTATTCGTGTTGCAGGCAAACCAGGTCTACATTGTTGATATTTAGAAAGTCAGCGGCTCGGCGATATGAATCAAGGTCTTTTTCCGTCAGCTCAAACCGCACACGGTTTGGATAGGCGTAACCTGCCGGAGTGTCGTTGACGGGCACGGCAATGCACTTGACGGTTTCATATTCAGTCGCAATTGCTTCGCATAAATCAGTGGTAAAGGTGGCAATGCCGCATTGGCGCGGCAGGTAATTGCCGATAAATGCAAGACGATTGATCGAATTATTTGCGCTAGGTGTGGTCAAAAATATCTCCTGAAAAACATTGATCACAGTGAAGAGGCTGCCAGAATCCTCACCATAAGGCATCGGGCGATGCGTGCGGCGCTTGAGGGCGAAGCTCCTTAAGCAACAGGACAGAAATTTGACGGTGATTTCATTTTCCAGTTCCCATTTTTGATTTGTCATTGGTCGAGCGCGCGGCCACAGCAATGAAAGATGAAATATGCAAACTGGAAAATGAAAAGACCGATGGCACCGCAAAACTTTTGCCTGCCCGCTTAAAAGCCCATGCCGCCGGGCATGACTGCGGGTGGATTGTCATCAGGGTAGTCTGAAATCATCACTTCGGTCGTGAGCAGCAAGCCTGTGATGGAGGAAGCGTTTTGCAACGCCGTGCGCGTTACCTTGGCCGGGTCAATGACCCCCGCCGCAATCAGGTCTTCAAACTCTTCGGTCAGTGCATTGAAGCCAATGTTCTCGTTCTTTTCGGCACGGACGCGCGCAACGATGATTGAGCCTTCCTTGCCGGCATTCTGTGCAATCAGCCGCAAGGGTTCTTCCAAAGCGCGTTTGACGATATTGACACCGATCTGTTCGTCCGGGTCGCCTTCGTCGTCTTTGTAAATCTTGAATTTCTCCAGCACTTTCGCGGCTCGCACATAAGCAACGCCGCCTCCTGGCACAATGCCTTCTTCGACGGCAGCGCGCGTGGCGTTCATTGCGTCCTCGACACGGGCTTTCTTCTCTTTCATCTCCATCTCTGTCGCCGCGCCGACCTTGATGACCGCAACGCCGCCAACCAGCTTGGCCAATCGCTCCTGTAATTTCTCGCGGTCATATTCCGAGGTAGTGTCTTCCGCTTGGGCACGCAATGTTTTTACGCGGCCTTCGATCTCGCCCGGCTTGCCCTTGCCTTCCACAATGACCGTTTTGTCCTTATCAATCATCACTTTCCCCGCCCGGCCCAACTCTTCCAGGGTGACCTTTTTAAGATCTATGCCAAGGTCTTCGCTGATGACCTGGCCGCCGGTCAGGATGGCCAAATCTTCCAGCATCGCTTTACGGCGATCACCGAAGCCAGGCGCTTTGACAGCAGCAACATTCAGCGTGCCGCGCAATTTGTTGACGACCAGCGTCGCCAAGGCTTCGCCTTCGATGTCTTCAGCGAAGATCAACAGTGGCTGCCGTTTTTCCGCGACTTGTTGAAGCAGCGGCAGGAGTTCATTCATCGAATGAATCTTCTTTTCGTGAAGCAGAATTAAGGCGTCGTCCAGCACGACTTCCATGCGTTCAGGATCAGTGACGAAATAGGGACTGAGATAGCCGCGATCTAACTGCATGCCTTCCACAAATTCCAGCGTGGTTTCCATCGTCTGCGACTCTTCGACAGTGATCACACCATCTTTGCCGACCTTTTCCATCGCAGTGGCGATGATTTTTCCAATCGCCTGGTCGCCATTGGCTGAAATTGTGCCGACCTGCGCGATGGCGTCCCCTGTCACGGGCTTTGCCAGGCGCTGAATCTCTTTCAAAGCGCGCACGACAGCCTTGTCAATACCGCGTTTGAGCGCCATCGGGTTTGCACCCGCTGCAACGGTTCTAACACCTTCGCGGAAGATGGCCTGCGCCAGAACCGTCGCCGTTGTCGTTCCATCACCTGCCACATCAGAGGTCTTCGAGGCGACCTCGCGCACCATTTGTGCGCCCATATTTTCCAAGGGGTCTTTCAGTTCAATTTCCTTTGCGACGGTCACACCATCTTTGGTAATCGTCGGTGAGCCAAATTTCTTATCAATCACAACATTGCGCCCTTTGGGACCAAGCGTGATCTTGACTGTGTCGGCCAATTGGTTGACGCCGCGTAAAATCGCAGCGCGCGAATCCGTTCCATAAACTACTTGCTTTGCCATAATATTTTCTTTTCTTTTTTCGAGGCGGTTGCAGTGGCCGCTTTTTGAAAAGCAGCCGATTGGGCACTAAGTCTGAACCAGCAAAGAAGACCGGAGATTTTGCTGCTCCAAGTCAGCTAGATCGTCTTCCAGCTCAAGGACCTTCGGCGTGAACTGTCCGATTCCATGGCGAATCCAGATATAGTCTCCTTCAATAATTGCATTAAGCATGCCGTGATGATCGGTGAAACTGAGATCAATTGATGTCCAATATTGAACAATCTTGACCAGGAAGATGGGAAGCGCGACAGTCAATTTTGCCTTTGCCAAGGGTAAAAAGCTGGACCAGAGGTATTAACATGGCCAAGTGGCCAGCATCATGGCGCAGAATAGGGTATTATGGCTTCACGATTGCAAATAAGAGCCGTTTGAAAATCGGCTAAAGTCTTATAAATGCTCACTTTCTGAGTGTAAGCAAGGTGAAGAGGAAACATGCCTGTTCGATTATTTGTCGGGAATCTGTCCTATAACGTGACCGAAGCAGAGTTGAGAGAACATTTTTCTGCTGTCGGCGAAGTTTCTTTTATTTCTCTCCCCACTGACCGGGAAACGGGTCAATTGCGTGGCTTTGCCTTCGTTGATTTCAATGATAGCGCCCAAGCCGAAGACGCCATCCGCCGCTTTAACAACCAATCGTTCAAGGGTCGCCCGATTGCGGTCAGTATCGCTCGCGCCAGAGAAGACCGTCCGCCAGGTGGTGGATTCACTCGCCCTTCGGGGCCTCGCCCCAACGCTCCACGTCTTTCTCTAAATTCAGAGTCAGAAGGGATTAGAGCACCGGCATCCGGCGGCGGGCAAAGCCGCGATTTTGGCCCTGATGCGCCGCCCTCGACACAACGCAATAAAAAGAAAACTGGGCCGAGGCCGGAACGTGGACCGAAAGGGCCGATGCGGGAGATGTCGAAAGGACAGTTTTACGGCGGATACGATGATGATGTAGATGATTTTGACGATGATGATTTGGATGATGTGGATGATTTCTACGAAGACGCAGATGATCTCCACGAAGAAGAATCAGAAGAGGAATCGAACGAAGAAAATCTCGCCAGCCGTCAGAGTGATGTGAAAGGCGAAAATACTTAATAGAGCAGATTTTCAGGTTGGAGGCCTTCGCAAATCCAGCGGTGCCGGAGCCTGCAAATCTAATCCGAAAACTGTAGATAAGGAATTCAAGGATGGCAAAAAAATCCGGTCAGACGTTTCAAAAACGTGAGAAAGAAAAAGCGCGCATAGAAAAGCAAAAAGAGAAGGAATTGCGCCGTCTGGAATTGAAAGAGCGCAAGCCAGATCAGATGTCGGATTTGGATGGCGAAGATCCGGACATTGCCGGCATTCGCCCCGGACCTCAACCATTGCCAGAGCAGTGGCAGGTGCTTACAACCGATTAGAACTCACCTGTAATAATTTTTGAGTTTCAGACACTTCGAATTGCTATTAGGAACAATCAGACACAACAAAGGGAAGGCTGCCGCTGAGGGAAAATCAAACGAGGATCTTTCGCGCAAGGACGATAAACCTTTTAGGCGCAGAGCCTACATAATTGAACGGGTAACAGGTCACCAGGGTGAGAATGTCGTCAGTGGCAGCATCCAGTACTTCAGTTTCTTCCGGTTCGACCACTTTGGTGGATTCCACACGGTAACGATAAGAACCGCTATATGTCGTCAAGGTGATTTCATCACCCAGGCGAATTTGACGTAATCCTCGAAAAAAAGTGTCCCGGTGTCCTGCCAATGCGATATTCCCGGACTGGCCTGGTAGGGGTGTACCCTGAATATGGCCTACCGCTCGTTGCAGCGTCTCTTCGTCGGTGCCTTCCTGAATCATCGCCGTCAGGCCAATTTGACTGATCCTGATTTGTCCCAACGAAGAGCCTTCAGGGATGACAAAGCCTGGATTAGCGGCTCGCGTCAGGTTTGCGCTCTTCAGCGCTTGCTCAAATTTCCGTGTTTGATCGGCCTGATAGAGCTTCGCTTCAACCAGCACGTACCCAACGTAACTCAACAAAACGACGGCAATGAGTACGAATGCGTTTCGGCTCCAACGGAAAACCGAATTGGCCGTCATCGAAAAAAACATCTGTTGTGTTGTTCTGAATTTCATGATGGGTTGATTTCGCTTTTGGCTATGGCTTCAAGGGCGCGAAGTAACCGGCACGTGTGCGGACAACCAAACGCTCCTGTCGTGGCTCTCTGGCTTTCACCTGAATGATTCGATATTTACCGTCGTATTTTGGATTTGTTGGGGCATAGGTAAGCGTGTACTGGTTGCGAATATCATGAGCGATTCGCTCACAGATCGGAACAATCTCCTTTACGGATTCCGGCAAGAACGCTTCTCCGCCTGTAGCCTTTGCCAATTGCTTCAGCACCCGTGGATTTCTGTCCATATCGTCTTTATCAAAGATGCCTATGGTATAGATGATGACATCGGACTGCTTCGCCAGCGTCATAACCTTTTCCATGTTTTGACGGCTGGCGTTGTCGCCGCCATCGCTGATCAAGATCAATACTTTCTTGTCCCGGTCACCTTTCTTCAGGTGCTCAAGCCCTGCGGCAGTTGCATCATAAAGCGCCGTCATGCCCTCTGCGGCAAATCGGGACAAGGCAATTTCCAGTTGGGTCGCGCTGTTTGTGAAATCCGTGTTTGCCGGAAGGCCAAAGAAAACGCGCTCGTTGAAGTTGACCACGAACATCTGATCCTTCGTGTTGCTGGCGCGGGCAAAAGCAAGTGCCGCTGCGATTACTTCCGTGCGCTTCGGTCGCATGCTGCCGCTATTGTCAATTACCAAACCGACCGTAACCGGAATGTCACCGTGGCTGAAAGATTCAATTTGCTGTAACGCTCCGTCTTCGTATACCTGAAAATCTTCTTTATCCAGCCCCGAAACCGGAAGACGCTCGCTGGTCTGCACACTCGCATGCAACACCACCAGATCAACATTGATTTTGATCGTATCTTGGATTTCACCTTGGTTATTCGGGCGTGCCGGTGATTGCTGTTGGCTGATCGGCCTGGCGAAAATGGGAAAAATCAACAGCGGAAAAAGTAGCAGCGTGCCAACACCGCTTAAGGCTGTAAGAGATTTTGCAAGCTGCAAGGATTTTGAAGGCCCGTTCATCGTGTCTGGTCCTTTCGTAAAATTTAAGCGGCAGACAGGAGTGCCCCTCCCGGCTGCCGCTCAAAGTTAGGCCTACTCTTGTACTTGCCCAGTCCACCAGAGCAAGTATCTGGCTGGCCTAAACAATTCGTTTCGGAATAAACCAAAGCGCTAACCCTAACCCCAAAGACAGGAATCCGATCAAGCTTACCAGCGGCAAATTGCTGGCCGTTTGGGGCAAGCTTCTGACGCTTCTGGAAGAATCATCCGTTGCCATCTGTTTTTCGGGCATAGTCTGAACCGGCGGAGCCGGAATGACTTGCGCGACATCAACCTCGTCGCCCGTTGGTTTAATCGCTGTGATCGGCGCTTCCTTCAACGATTCGACAGGTTTTTCATTCATCGTTGCTGGCTCTGTGATGATTGCTGATTCCAGTTCGGAAGGCATCGCCAGAACAGGAATATTGGTGACTTTGGCCAGTTCGACAGCCCGTTTTTTGGGGTACACAAACTCTTCACCCGAATTGGCGCCAGGATAAAACCATGAACGTATGGCTTCCG